>NZ_JBNHEQ010000103.1:0-48397 GCF_050016015.1 Dapis hubbardiae BLCC-M172 | reverse complement strand
AGACACAACCCTTTGTTTGAGTAATTCTAAAATTCCCTCTTCATGTTTCCAACCAGTAGCTATTTGTCGCACCGCTTCACGTCGCACATTCGAACTCTGATCAGACACAACCCTTTGTTTGAGTAATTCAAACATTCCCTCTTCATGTTTCCAACCAGTAGCTATTTGTTCCAGCGCTTTACGTCGCACCTTCCCACTATTATTAGACACAACCCATTGTTTGAGTAATTCTAAAATTCCCGGTTCATGTTTCCAACCAGTAGCTATTTGTCCCAACGCTTCAAGTCGCACATTCCAATTCTCATCAGACACAACCCATTGTTTGAGTAATTCTAAAATTCCCGGTTCATGTTTCCAACCAGTAGCTATTTGTCCCAACGCTTCAAGTCGCACATTCCAATTCTCATCAGACACAACCCTTTGTTTGAATAATTCTAAAATTCCCTCTTCATGTTTCCAACCAGTAGCTATTTGTCCCACCACTTCACTTCGCACACTCCAGCTCTGATCAGACACAACCCATTGTTTGAGTAATTCCAAAATTCCTGGTTCATATTTCCAACCAGTAGCTATTTGTCGCACCGCTTCACTTCGCACACTCCAGCTCTGATCAGACACAACCCTTTGTTTGAGTAATTCTAAAATTCCCTCTTCATATTTCCAACCAGTAGCTATTTGTCGCACCGCTTCACTTCGCACACTCCAGCTCTGATCAGACACAACCCATTGTTTGAGTAATTCCAAAATTCCTGGTTCATATTTCCAACCAGTAGCTATTTGTCGTACCGCTTCACGTCGCACTCTCCAATCCTCATCAGACACAACCCTTTGTTTGAGCCAAATATAAGTTGAGTTTTCATCCCTCCAAGTTGTAGCAACCACTTCCACAGCTTGAGTACGAATTTCACGAACTAGATGTGCCTCATCGCTATAACGTTCATAATAATAACCAAGGTCATACCCAGTCAAATCTTTTAACCTATTTAATAACCGCTCCTCCACATCACCAATACTATGACGACTCCTCACTTCAAACAAACACTTGCCCGCCAAAAATAAATTCAGAAATTTTTCCTCTTCCCCCTCTTGATCCATCAAATAACTAATAATATCTCCCACAAACTTAGCATCAATCATCCCTGCAATTAACCGCAAAACTTCATGCCATTTTTCATCCTGCCAATGCTTACCAAAAACATAATTTATCAACCCATATATTTCCAGAGTTTGTGTTTCCTTAAACTGCCAAACAAAACTCCAAGCACAGAAAAATTCCAAAAAAGTTCGATGCACAAAAGCATAATATTCAGCCCCAACAAAACACAAAATAAAATTCCGACTCCGTAACTGTTCAATCAATGCCTTAGCCATCGGTCTCGCATCATTCATATCTATACTTTTAAGATATTCCGAAATAATCTCTCTTAAATCTTTTTCAGCAATTAAATTACCAGCTAAACCTGCCTCATTTTCCTGCATAAAAAAAGCTACCCGACGCAAAATTGCCTGCTTATCTTTATAGTCAATAGTTATCGGGTCAATTTTCGCATCAACCAAGGCTCGTTCCATATCCCATTGCTGTAATAAAACCCGCGAAGCTTGATTATAAAGTTCCGCTCTATCTCTGGGCAATTCTTGATGACGATTCAAGATAGCCATCATAGTTAATAAAAGGGGATTTCCTGACAATTGTTCAATAGCTGGAGAATCCTTAATTGCCCGTTTCAACCTCTCCCTTTTCCTCACCTTTTCCGCCTCATCCTGATAAGTCAATTTATGCCAACGTTGAATAAATTCCTCAACTTGTTCCTCCTCCAAATCTTGCAACATAAAATGATAAAACTCAGCATCCCGAAGTTTTTGATGTTTATAACCAATCACCCGCGAAGTAACAATAACCCGGACATTTTTATAGTTATTAGTAAATCCATGAATCCCAGTTATTATATCACCTCGTTTCGCAGGGTCGAAAACTTCATCTAACCCATCAAAAATCACAATAGCATCACCATTTTGTAATTTTGCATGAAGTTCAGGTTTAGGTAAATGACAAACAACTCCACTACCCTTTTCCAGAAAATCTAGAAAATTATTACACTTATTGGCATCATAGTTACGCACATAAGTCCGCAGTTCAATTAACAAAGGAATTGGGTATGAAGGCAAATATTTCGGTAGTAATTCTGCCCATTCCAAAGCGATATATTGTAATAAAGTAGACTTACCAGAACCGGGGTCGCCCAGAATAACTAAATATTTATAATTTTGATCTTCTACTAAGTCTAAAACCGAGCGATTTTGTTGTTCAAAATATCTGCGCCGGAGACCTTCTAATTGTTCCGAAGAAAAATCTTCCTCAAGGTCTCCAGTCTCTTTTAACCGCTGCCGATATTCTTTAGGAATTTCATGTACTTGAGGCAAAAACTCTTGAGATTCCCGGACATTTTGAGGAATAAATATTTTCCATAATTTCAATTGATCGTAACCATAACCACTCGTATCTAAACTTTCTAATTTGAGATTGCCATATTGTTCTCGGATTCCCTCTTGATGTTTTTTGAGATTAAAATCTAGTTTAATATCAGAGTTTTGATTTGCCAGTTTATCAAAATTTTGTGAATCCAATATTTTCCGTAAATCATCAGAATTTATCCTAATAATTTGAACTTTTTTGAGATAATTTTTAGCTATTTATTCCCAGTCAAAATTTTCTGGTAAAGCAGGTAAAGATGGATTTATTTGGTGCCAAATTTTAACCAATTGAGGAGTATCTAAAACCTTAATATCCTTATTAAACGGACTCCCCATAATTTCCAAAACCGACTCATTTTCCAGAAATAGTTTTAAATGCTCATTATATTTCTCAATTTGATTTTTATCTAATTCAGCCAGCTTTAATTCTTGCTGTACTAACCCAGAAAATTCTTGAAGAGCTTCCTGCATAGCCTTTTTCAAAGACCTTTTGTGGCGATCGCTAATCTCACCTGTAAAATCAGTAATACATTGCTTAAAAAAATCTTTAACATAGTCTTCAAGGGTTTCTTGAGCTAATTTTCCCAGAACTTCTCTAACGAGAAACCACAGTAATGAGAAAAATGTAGTAGTAGCCAACCATTCAAGCATAATTATTTCAGCTTTAATGTTAATCGTTATTTTTAATTATATTATATGTATATGTATCCCACCACCTCATCACCTTTTCTGAGTAATATCATTAGCTAAAGTAGTAGCGTATCTAGACTAAAATTGTGGTTAAAAAAAACTCACCCCTTCCCTTGTAGCAGGGGTATTTCATTCTTGGTATTTGGCAGAGAGAGGGGGAGCAGGGGAGCAGGGAGCAGGGGAGAATTTTCCACCCTTTAACCTAGATTTTCCCCAAATTCTGGTAATGATGTCCCCAATTCTCATAAATAATCAATTATTTATTTTACTTTGAAACAGCCCTGCTTCCCTTGTAGGGAAGGGGGAATATCTCCCCCTCTCCTTGCAGGATAGGGGGAGGGGCTGGGGGGAGAGGTCTTAATTTATGAAACTTACCCACAAAATAAATCTAGACACTCTACTACATTCTTTTTCGCCCCTAGCTCTAACTAACTTCCGGTTCCGAACCCTTCAATTCACAAACCATCCCAGAACAAGCGGGATCTTGCGGTCCCATCTCTGGTAACTCACTCGCTAACACATAACCATTCATCAACTCCGAGAAATCATCAGACTTCCGCCGTTCCAACATCTCCCGTTGCAATTTTTCATATTCCTCTTTAGAAATACGCTCGAACGGCAACCGGGGGAACGGTGCATCAAACCGCGCTAACAACGCTGACGAGATATAACCCTCATCATCGCGAATGGCTTCATAAATGCGTTTGCCCAAAGGTTCAATTTCTTCCTCTGTCAGCAAAATAGTGCTACTGCTGTTATGAGTCGTCCAAGCTTGCTGTACCACCATGTAAAAATCAAACATCGCAGTAGCGGTGAACTTCTCAATGGCAATATCCTCAACCCCAGGCAAATCTATCCAAGAAACCTGCACTGGAATTTCCACCAACCATTCTTTGGCGCGATCGTCAAAAGGATCGTTGAGTAAATTTCCATTTTCATCTTTGCTTGACTGTCCGGGAATCACCGAATAACCATAGTCCAAACACGCTAATGCTACCGGGTCATTTTTGGCAAAAGTAATCCGTCGGACCCACCGCAAACCAAAAGGAGGATGCCAACCAGGAGCAGCATTTGTTAACAGAGATTTGGTATTGTGCGATTTCAAAGCACCTTGCCAATACCAAGAGTCGTTATCATCCACACCCTCAATGGCAAAATCATAAGAGTAGTCACAAACTGCCCCAATATTCACAGATTCAATTTTGTATGGAGAAAAACTGAAAACGCGCTTTGGTGGAAATAGGGGTCGTTCCTGACATTTGATACTGTGTTCATTCAGATAATCTAAAGCGTCAGCATTAGACAACATTCGACTCAGACATAATCCCCACATATCTTTTTGTTGGGGTTGCAAGTTTTCCCCTTTGGTATTGTGAAAGATACTGAAACAGAGTCCGATCGCTTCCCCTACTTGTTGCAGGTTGCCAATAAAATCAGAACTTGCTGAATCTATAGATAAGTTCCCCTGTTTCCGCACACATCCATCAGTATCTATCAAACCACAGAAAAATGATAGCAGAGTAACTCGTGAAGAGCGACGTAAACTCATGGGTATCCGGTCTAAATCTTTGCTTTTATCAGTTTTGGCAAGTTGGTTTAAGTGCAACCAGTCAAATAATTGTCGAGAAGCAAAGGATAATTCAAAACGACCATTACCAAGGTCATTGATATTACCTGGGATGCCAAATAATTTTTTGCCTGTTTCTTGGAGGCGATGCAAAACATCAAGTCTGCCATGAGAAAAACGGACTCGATATTTGTGTTCAGAAATGCAACCATTCCCAAACAAACAACCTAAAAAGTAAGCTAAATCTGGAGTAAGAGTTGCCGGAGTCACGATTTCGTGAGTTAAGACACCACGGTTATGACCTAATGTTTGAGACCGTTTCACTCTGGTATAATTTTCTAACTCCAAGGGTATTAGTAAAGCATCTTCTTGTTTGTGATATTCACCAATACTGTAGTCAAGCAACATTCCTGGTTTAAGATCGCAACCATATACCCACTTACCTGCGACACTCATCCGATGGTTGGGAGTCATCCGTAATATCCTACCATTAGCTAGTTTGACTTCCACAAGTTCTAGTGGTTGATTAGCGATCGCCGTGGATGCTCCTATTCCATCGCGAACAGTTAATTCTAATCCTACCGTTTCTCCACTACCAGGTGCGACTATTTCATCTGCATAAAGCAAACCTTGATTAAATATTCTCAAAGCAGTTTTGTCGAGACAACCGGAAGGTTGCACTGTTGTACACCGATTCGGACGTTTCAGATTGTGGCGATCGCAATAATCCCACACTACCCGATGCACTATTTCCCGCCACCGAGTTAAATATTCTGCTTCCTGTTGTTTAAACTCTAAACCTTGAATAGTTGCCGGACGTCCTGCTTGCCACCAATGCAACCATTCAATACCAAAAGCTTTCACAAAAAAGTCAAATAAACCAGTAAAAGAAACCCCAACAATAGGGTCTAATTCTCGACTATAATTATAGCGAGGTTCCAGGAATTTATGGTTAAGTAAAGTTGCCACGGAAAGGGCACCAGCAGTAAAAGCTTCCTCCTGTTCTTTATGATTATTTGGGTCAATTTGATTCAGATGAATCTCTGATAAATTACAATTTCCGGTCAAAGTATTGCCAAAAACACCTTTATGAAATTCTGGTTCTTCAAAACAATAAGTGTCATGTAAACCTGGTAATTCTTCAACACTTTCAATTGTTTGATATTTACCTTTAAATTTAGGTTCACACCCTTTACTTGTATCTAGTCTTTGACAAGGAATTTCACTACAATCAGTTATTTGTAAGTAGTAAAGGTCTTTATTTCTTTCTCCTAAATTTGTAGTATAACCGCGACTGGCCATTAAATTTACTGATGCACGAATACCACATTTTATCAACAGTAATTGTAGTCTTTTTGCCCGTTCATAATCAGATACATAAATTCTGATTCCATTACTGTTAGTATTAGAACCATCTGTATCTGCTAATCCGGCAATAAAAGCTAGAATTGCTGGTTTATTCCAACTAGCAATAATATTTAAAGCATCAGGTTCAGTTTGTAAACGATGCAGTAATTCTCCAGAGAATCCTAAATCAGTGACATCAACAAAAGAAGGTAGATAATTATATTGTCGTTCCACTGATTTATTACCAGCAACAATTAATTCAGCTTTGTGAGAATAAAGCCGAATTTTAGCATTACCATTTTTGTCTAATGTTCCATCACCTACAGCTACACCTAATGTATAAGCATAAGATAAATTGATAGAATCTCCATCCTGATAATCTATGACAAAAGGTTCCGTATGTAAAACATATTTGCTATGATTTAGCAAATCTTTTGTTTGTACTTCTTGATAGTTTTTACCAAACCTATCTTTAACAAAAAATCGGTGATATTCTGTCACATCAAGATAAGAACCATCCCCAAATTTTACCCGGTATAATTTTCTGTCTTTTCCTGTTTTGAAAGGAATTACTTGACTCCAACTTTTACCGTTCCAAACTTCAACTTTTTGACCAACAATATCTTTGATTTTGTGAATACTGTCGCGAGTAATTAATAATGTATCTTCGCTGACACAGTGAAAATTTGAACCAATAATTTCGCCACAGTTATGAACTACAAATCCATTAGCGTCAAACCGAGACGGTCCGGGAACGGTGCAATCATAAACAGTTTCTGTCCCATCGGGAGTAATAGACTTAACTGTTGCAGTGAAGCGGTCACGATTTAGTGTCCGCTTATATCCTTCTAAGACAAGAGTAAGCTTTTCACTTTTAACAGGCTCTTTGAACCCAACAAGTTCTTTAAAAATTAGCAAGTTATCTTTAGAAACAACAAGTTCATGATTGGCTTTGCAATGATAAAAAGCAAGATCGCGATTAGAATCCGGTAATTTTCTTACGTTCTCACTACGTCGATTCTGGTAAACTGTTGAAATAATTCCTATTCGGGCTAGCATTCTTTGAACAATTAAAAGCGAATTTAGATTGCTTTGCGCTAAACGAATACTAACGCCTTTATTTGGGTCGCCTTCAACACTACCATCTGCATCAAAAATTCCTCGTAGAAAGCCACAATAAAAGTTGTAGCTACCACGTTCAATTTCTGAAGTTATAACTTTGTGCTTGCGGTTTATTCCAAACTTATCTCCTAAAACTGCTAACTTAGAAGAAGTTACTTGGCTCATGTTGTGGAGATTGTGATGACATCCTTTTATGTTAGGATGTCCTAAAGCAGAATTATTCAGGGTAGCAATTGCATACTCTAGCATTTCATTTTGAGATTTACCCCAATACCTAAGTATTCCAATGTCATTACCACTTTTAGTTTTGGCAATAGAGCCATCGCCAACCATACTTCCTAAAAGCCATCCTTCTTCAAAAGTTCCTTCACCGTCCCATTTTTGAATTTCTCGGTGATTGTGTAAACAAACTCGATCGCCAGGTTTTAAAGAAATAGCAGAAACCCATTCAGTATATTGTTTCTTTTGAGTTTGACTTATAATTTTAAGCACGAGGTGGTTTTCAGTTAGTCGGATTGAAAAACCTTCTTTAGTTTCCAGTTTTAAAATAGGTTTTGTCCCAGTTTCAAAAAATCCGTCAGGAGTTGTACTAAAAAGTTCTCCGTTAACAAAAGTGCCATGTTGAACGCCAATTAATTCCTTGACCTGACGCGCTCCAAACTCAGTATGAATCCAAGTATCTGCTGTTACACATGGGTTGAGTCCTAGACGAGCTAACCGATGTTCGAGTTCA
Source organism: Dapis hubbardiae BLCC-M172 (assembly GCF_050016015.1). Lineage (NCBI taxonomy): Bacteria > Bacillati > Cyanobacteriota > Cyanophyceae > Oscillatoriales > Microcoleaceae > Dapis > Dapis hubbardiae. The sequence goes on along the minus strand of NZ_JBNHEQ010000103.1, from coordinate 40,466 downwards.
TCATTACTAATATTTGGATAGTGTTCTTGAAACCATTTTTTGGCATTATCTTCTCCATAAGCTTTCAAGAAATCACTCTTTATTTCTGGCGTTGAAAGTAGATCGCGATTAGCACGAGCAACTGCTTCACCTCCCCACTGAATGGCACCTTCACCCGAATAAAACTGTTTTCTCACTGCCTCAACACATTCTTCTAATGTTGGTTTGTGATGGAAAACATGGGTATGATTTGCCATTCTCAAAGCATCTCTTTTGGGGTCAATTCCCCAGTTACCGTTTTCATCTTGTCGCCAGAGATTATCCTTCGCTACAGCAAAGAGGCGATCGCTACTATTACCTTGGCGCATTCCTGCAGATCTTCTGATGTTGCCGGCGACGATCGTGACTGCTGCTTCGTCAATTAGCAAACAACATTCCACAGAATTTAATTGTCGCCCAACTGCTTGATTTAAAATACTCCCACAACGTTGATACAATTCTGGCAATTTTACCGGATTGGCAACACCACCAAATCCTTTTAACGGTTCTCCCGCAGGTCTGACATCACTCAAATCAATGATAACATTCACCTTTCCCGAAAATCGCTCATCAGTTGACAACTCCAACAAAGCCTGATAAGACCCTACCCAACCTTGACGACTGTCACCAACCAAAATTTCCGCTTCGTCTTGATGAAATGTTACTTCTGTCAACTCACGCCTTGATTCAGGAGGAGTAACACCAATTTCACCCCGCAATACAATATTTAAATAATTGCGAATCGGTGGCAGTTGATTTATATTATGTGGTTCTAATACTGCACCTGTACCACACCCCATCATCGCTAAGTCCATTAATAAACCGAAGGAGCGCCAGTCTACAATATTAGTGGACGAGCAGTTATAGGCCCCTGAAAAGTTTTGCTGTTGGGTAATCCATTCTGTGCCACCTACCCACAACCAACGGCCAGAAGATAGGGCCTTAAGTTGGCTCTGCATCCGATAGAGTAAGTCTGTTTCTTCGGCCGTGAGTTGGCCTAATTTTCTGAGGCCATTAATTGTGCGATCGCACACTTCTGTCCAGGTCTCACGGCCTGTTTCTGTCTTACGGCTATAGGTTCTGTAAAATACGGGATTAGCTGTGGGAGCTGTTTCTGGGAACTCCGTCCGATCTATTTTTTCTAGTTCTCGTACCATAGTGAAATTGAAAATAGAATTTTTTGGAAATAAGCAACAAATTATGAGTGTAGCGACTTTTCATATTTAGTGTCAAATTGTTGACAAATTTACCAAATCACTCTACATTTTGTGTTTTTTTGTTTTAGAGGTAAAATTAGTATTTTAGAGATGTAATTAGAATTGAACTAGAGTTAAAAGTATGAGTAAAACACTACAAAAAAATGTTTGCCTAGCATGACCTAAGAAACACTTACCTATAATAATTGAATGCTTACTAAGATATAGGAATCCTAAATAGGTTGTGACAAATAAAAAAGTTGAAACTCCCACCTTTTCCCTGTTCCCTATTCCCTAAAAACCGGCAATATTTTTGCCACAAATATGCGGAGGATTGCTATATTAAACAAGGTACTATATATGTTTGAGAAAATCTTTTCTTTTAAGAATAAGTATAAAGTCAGTATGACAATTTTTGTATTTATTCTTTCCCTGATTATTATTCTCAGCTTTAATTCAGAAAAAATTCTCTCTCAAGACATAAATTTAACTGTCTCAGAGAAAGTGATGAAAATGGAGGAAAGGCTAAATAAAGAATTTGAAGCTTATTTCGATAGAGGGTTTTCTAAATTTTCAAAGAATGGTGATTATATTGCTCAAAAATTGTTAGGAATTAGCCAAAAAAGTAATATAAGACCAGCCGTATTTTGGGCGATTCCTGAACCATAATATTTACATTTAGTTTTTATCTCTCCTGGAAAAAAACCTCTAGTTGAAGATATTAATTTTCTCAAAGAAGAAACCCTAATTCAGACAGTTAAATCATTTCATGTTCAAATCATTAATCCTCAGAAGGGTTTTGCAAACTTTAACTTAAGTCAGGCTCAACAACTCTATGAATGGATTATTAAACCCTTTGAAGCAAATCTCCAAGCCGAAAAAATAGACACAATATTGTTTTGTTTAGGAAAAGGTTTGCGTACTTTACCAATAGCCGCATTACACGATGGAGAACAATTTTTAGTAGAAAAATATAGCCTGGCAATTATTCCTGCATTTAATTTAATTGACTCTAATTATACTCCCATTGAAAAAGCTAGAATTTTAGCTATGGGAGCATCAGAATTTGAGAAACAAACTCCTTTACCAGCAGTTCCAGTTGAACTTTCAACAATTGTTGATGGAAACCTTACAGAAAATATCTCACCTCAAAATATTTCTGGAGGTTGGCCAGGAGAATTGTTTCTTAATCAGGAATTCACTTTAGAAAACTTAAAAAATCAACTTTATTCTCAATCTTTTAATATTATTCACTTAGCAACTCATGCGGAATTTCGACCTGGAAAACCTGAAAATTCTTACATTCAATTTTGGGATACTAAACTCAATTTAGACGAAGTAAAAGAGATTAGTTGGAACACTCCTCCGGCTGAATTATTAGTTTTAAGTGCTTGTAAAACTGCTGTAGGAAATAAAGATGTTGAGTTAGGTTTTGCCGGATTAGCTTTAGAAGCAGGAGTTCAGTCTGTATTAGCTAGTTTGTGGTACGTTAATGATATTGGAACTTTAGCTTTAATGAGTGAATTTTATGAACAGTTAAAAACAGCACCAAGTAAAGATGAAGCTATGAGACAAACTCAAATTAAAATGATTCAAGGAGATGTGTTGCTCAGGAATCAAAGATTGAAGTTTTCTAGAGGAGAAATATCTTTACCGAATTATTAATTATTAATAATTAATAATTAAATAATTCTGGTTTAAAGCCTCCCCTTTTAAGGGGAAAGAAAGAAATAATATTTCCTTATCTTCAATCAAGAACGGTTTTAACCAGAGGTAATTATCAATTATCCATTATCAATTATCAATTAATGAACTGAGAGTTTACAAGTATTGGGAGAAGTTAACTTTTCTCATCCTTTCTATTGGTCAGGATTTACTCTACTTAGTAGTCCTTGGTAATAATTAATAGGGAAAAGGGAATAGGGAATAGGGAACAGGGAATAGGGAGAATATAAATAAATATATGTTTACCTCATTAGTCTGAGAAGCACTATATTGATTTTAGGCGTTGTGAATCAAGCTATTAAATCTAAATTTGTCAAATATAAAATACTTTTAAATTAGGAGTTAGGCAAGGGCAATTTCCAGAAAAATCCTAGTCAAAATCACCAACGGCTGATTTTAATATTAATACCAAATATCCCTCATTACAAAAATTGGTATGGTGAAAATTATCTTAACTAACTATTAGAAACTCTATATTTGGTAACAGAGGGTCTTGAATTATTCCTACTCCTTGAAAACTCCATCTATTAAGTATTGTTTTTAACTGGGTACTAGGAATAGATTCTACTGCGAAGCGATCGCTCAAATCTGGAGCATGGGTATTTAAGTAACTATAAGCATCAAAATCTTTCTGAAATAATAATAAGAATTTTACAGCTTCATCTGGATTTGGATTGGCACTAATATAATTACCATCAACTTTAGAACGGAGTAAATAATAAACTTGGGATAACATAGAAAATTTTTTATATTAAATATTCAAATTGTGGTATACTAATACCTTTGCATAATCCGAGCTTTTGCTTAACAGGTTAAACTACTTATATCAAGACATGAAATCTTTTTCAATTGTTATTCCAGATCAAAAGGATATTACTCAAGACCAAGAGTTTTTTATTTTGGAACAAAATGGTATAACCCAGGAAATAAAAATCCATGACTATGACAAAATTTTCTCAGTACCAGGATTATATGAACAGCTATTAATGAATAAGCTTTAATGTAATTCTCCCAGGGTAATGAAAAATGTAGTTGAGTTCATTAGTAAGAATTATTTTATCCCTATTACTGAGATGTCTGTTCTGGAGATTGGTGCAGGTAACGGATTAATTGGTGAGAAATTACGTCAACTAGATGTTCCTCACTTAGTAGGACAAGATATTTCTCAAATTGCTTGTGATGCAGCAATGCGAGACCAACCCAAAATATATGACAAATATATTGTAGGTGATTTATCTGATTCAAACGGCGAAGTTTTCTCTAAGTTGAAAGATACAAGTTCTATTAATTGTTTAATCGCTGTTGGGTCTCTAGGATTTTCTGATATTTCTACAAAGGGATTCAGCAATGCTCTGAATATTGTTGAACCTGGTGGACTTTTGGCTATCTCGATCAAAGAGGAATTTTTGCTTTCTGATAATCAGACAGGTTTTGGCAAATTTATTGATTCTTTAATCTCAGAAAATTTCTTGGAAAAGATTTGTGAAATTCGTTACGTTCACAGATTAGCTACATCAGGAAAACCGATTTTTTACATTGTTTTATGTTGTAGAAAGCTCCGTTAAAATATATAGCGCTAGGTAATAGGGAATAGGGAATAGGGAATAGGGAATAGCAGATTGTGAAAAGGTTTTCCTACCGAATGCTGCGCAAACAGGATTTAGAAATGTTAAACACCTTAATGCGTAGTGCTATATGTGAAATATGCAAAGGGGTAGACCAAACCCATCTAAATTTTGGCAGCTTTTATCGTTAAAGTTTATAGAAGGAACAATTATCAATACTTAAGTACACGACTTCAAAATAAGATGGGTTTGCTCTATCCCTATTTAGGGGTTGAAGCCAATTTGTATAATCATATTAGGCAATCCAACTCTATACTTGACAAACCTAAATCCCTATTTAGAGATTGAAACATTTTCTCCCTCCTTAAGGGATGCGGTGGAAATTTTTCTTGATAAACCTAAATCTCTCATATTAATCTAATCCCTAACCCCACAACTCAGTATGAAACAAATAACCCTTGCAGAACTTCCCGAAGCTTTCCAAAACCTAATTAACCAAGCACAAGAAACAGGCGAACTCTTAACTATCATCCAAGATGGTCTTCCCTTCGCTATTATTTCCCCTGTCAAAAAAAAATCTCTCCTGCAAACTCTTTCTACACTTGAACCGTTAGATGAAGATTTTCCAGATGTGGATGAAGAATTATTACCTTTAGATGACATTGATTTGTCAAAATGAGTTATTTATATTTATTAGATACAAATATCATTTCTGAACTGATTAAAAACCCAAGAGACTTCATTAATTGATAATTGATAATTGATAATGGATAATTGATAATTACCTCAATAAAAACCTTAACGGAATTGAATCTAAGGAAATATCCTAGCACTTTTTTCCCCTGGAAAGGAGATAATTTTAACCTGAATTATTTAATTAATAATTATTAATTATTCGTAAGCATTAAGCCGTCAGCAATCAGCCATCAGCTATTGCTTTTAGTTTTTGATAAAAGCTTTATTATTCAGAAATTTTATATTACTAGAAAAGTCAGTTTTCAGGACGATATTCGTTTAAATATCCTCCTTAAGGTTGAGGTTTTAAAAGCTGATAGCTGACAGCTAATACCTGAATGCTTACAATTATTCGGTGAGATTTTTCAAAATTCAAGAAGTTGGAGAGGATAAAATTTGTACAAGTATTATTGTTACTTGTGAATTAAAATTCGGAGCTAAAAAAAAGAACTCTCAAAAGCTCATAGAAAAACTGGAAATCATCTTGGAGAGTATTGAAATACTACTAACTAATCCTATCGAGGAATATTACGCAGAAATCCGTACTTATTTAGAAAGTCAAGGAACTCCCATTGGAGCTAATGATTTATTAATTGCTGCTCATGCTTTAACATTGAATTTAACATTTATTACAGCCAATGTTAGTTAATTTTCCCGTATCCCTAATTTAAAAGTTGAAAACTGGCTCAACCCTAGTTAAAAAAGTTAATAATTTTCCATTGACGAACTATATCAAAAATCAGCTATGCAATTAAAAGATTTTAGAACCCCAACTATTAGCATTAACTCCAGCAGAAAAAACAAGCTATTCAAGTATTAATTAGTTCAAAGTTTAGCTAATGGTTAGTCTGCTATGGAAAAGATAGACGGTGTTAGTGGTATAAATGCTTGTATTCCTGATAATTTATAATGGAGAATTAATCCTCAAATTTTGCTACAAAATCTGATAACTGATAACTGATAACTGAATAACTAATAACTATTTCAGACTTTCCAATTTAATCCGAGGATCTACAGCTTTCAACAATAAATCAGCCAATAAATTACCAATAATTAACATTAAAGCACCCATCATTAAACTAGCCATAACTAAATATAAATCCTGGTTTCTTACTGCTTCTAAAATTAGACTTCCTAACCCAGGCCAATTAAAGAAATATTCAGCAATAAACGAACCACTTAATAATGAAGCAAATTCAAATCCCAATAGTGTTACTAAAGGGTTAATAGCATTTCTCAAGGCATGAACGTAAATAACTCGATTCTCTGGAAGACCTTTAGCTCTCGCCGTTTGAATATAATTTTGTCGCAAAACATCTAATAATTGCCCGCGCATTAACCTCTGTAAACCAGCAAAACTGGTAATACTTAAAGCAATTGTCGGTAAAATCATGTGCCAACCCATATCAAAAACTTTACCCACAAAAGAGAAATCATCGTAGTCGATACTTTGCATTCCTCCAACTGGTAATAAAGGAGAAATATTTTGGGCTAAAAATAATAACAACAGAGCAGTAATAAAACTAGGAAAACCTTGACCAGTGTAACTAATTAATTGTAAAAAACGGTCTAAAAAACGATTTTGATTAACTCCAGCAATAATTCCTAAAGGAATAGCGATCGCCCAGGTCATTATTAAGGAAGAAATAGATAAAACTAAAGTAGCAGGTATTCGCTCCCATAATAAGTCTGCCACTGGTTGTTGAAAAACAAAACTTCTACCAAAATTTCCACTGGTAATAATTCTTCCTAACCAACGTAAATATTGTTCTAAAGGCGACTTATCTAACCCAAATTGTTCCTTAAGTTGTTCAATAGTTTCTTGGGAAATTTGGGGATTTTGACTTAAAGTATCTAAATAACTACCTGGAGCCAACTGAATAACAGCAAAACAAAGAGCAGATGCTAAGAATAAAGTCAAAATTGCTTGTAATATTCTCTTCAATATATAAGCAAAAGTGTCACTGGTAATTAGTTGTTTTAGCTTGTTATGCTTCAATTTTTTATCCACCAATTAAATTAACTATAATACTAATCCTAAATGTGTCACATTTTATCATAAGAGTTTGGCCTCCAAACCCAAACAAAAATGGGATTTGGAAACCAAACCCTTACAGCTTTTTTCGCCAATCATTTCTGATAGCTACTCGCTTTTGTTCCCATTGGCTCAGAACTACTCCCTACTCGCTATTTTTTATATAAATTGCTATTTTTTATATAAATTATAAATATTCATCCTACTGCTGTACAATACCTAAACAATTCCGGCAAAACTTGGGTATGACCTGGTAATGCCAGTCTAAAGATGTTTGCTTCTTGCTTCAACCTGGGAGGTTGGCCTCTTCCAGTTCACAAGCGTAAATTCGGGTACAGCCTACCCCCTAGCATTTTGATTAACTTCTCCATACTGAGATAACACCATTGCCGCATTCAAGTCCCGGTCTATTCTCATTCCACAATCAGGGCAATCAAAAGTACGGTCTTTTAACTTTAATTCTTGATTAATGTAACCACAATTATGACAAGTTTTCGATGATGGAAACCACAGGGGGGCTAGCACTACTGTCCCTCCAGAACTAACGATTTTGGTTGTCAATCGTTGTCTAAATTCATAAAATCCTTGCCTTGCTATTGATGCTGCCAATTTACCATTTTGCATCATCCCTTTCACATTTAAATTCTCTAAGCAGACGTGCTTTACTTTACTCGCTAAATTGGTAGTAGTTTTCTCTATGAAATCCCTATGAATATTAACTACACGACCATGGTACAACGCCTGTTTTTTGTAATATTTAATGGCATTTTTTGAAGGTGGTTTACCTTTACCTTCTAACTGTTTATTGCGGTTGCGCCATTGAAACTTGGCTAGCTTTAATTGCTCTATTTTAATGGAGTCTGGGATACTAAAAACTTCGGAGTTCCCCAATTCTTGGTTGGTTATACTTGCAAATTGTTTGACCCCTACATCTATACCAAAAGTTTCGTATTGTCGCTCATCTAATAGAGGATGAACTGGTAACTGAGAAGCTTCAATACTGAAACTAACAAACCATTTTTCTCCTGTTCTACTAATAGTAAAAGTCTGACTTGCTGTGGTGTAAGGAATTGATTCCCATAATCGAAAAGTTCCTAAGGTTGGTATTTTAATTTTCTTACCAGGATTAATTGTTACTTTTCCATGACCGTCATAAACCGTAAAAGATTGTCGGTCTTTTTTCCTTTTTAATTTAGGATATTTACTGATTCCTTCTTTATACCGTTTAAATGCTTCACCTAGATGTTGAAAAGCACTTTGATAAATGCGAGACGAATAATTAGAAGTCCAGACATATTCTGGTTGCTTTTTTACATAGTCAGTAAAGACTTTTTTAGCTTCTAAAATGCGTAATGCGTAACTCAAGCTAACTTCCTGGCCACGTTTGTTAACTTTGGTCATACCAGAAGTTCCGTTCACCATACTGAGGCCATAGTTGTAAACGAAACGAGCATAGCCAGCACATTGAGCCATTTTTGAGCGCTCCTGATTATTAAGCTTTAATTCAAGTTTTTTGGCGTACAATCCAATCACCTCCAAGCACATTGTCAACTATTCGTTTGGCTCACTCAAGAAAATCCCCATCAGAACTGTCAGTTATTACCGGAAATTGCCATATATATTGATACTAGAAATCAGCTCCCTACTCCCTACTCCCTATTTTTAGTATTCAATCAAACTAATAATTGGCACTTTAGGTAATTTTTGTCGCCCACCTAAGTCTTTTAACTCAATAACAAAACCAAAACCCACTAAATTACAATTTGCTTTCTCTATTAATTGAACTGTAGCTTCTGCAGTCCCACCCGTTGCCAACAGATCGTCAATTACTAAAACTCGACTACCTGGTGGCATTGCATCTTGGTGCATCTCTAGACTATCTTGGCCATACTCTAAATCATAAGTAACTGAGTAGACTTTTGCGGGTAGCTTTCCCGGTTTCCGGACTGGTATAAAGCCTACATTCAACTGATAAGCTAAAGGCACGCCAAAAATAAACCCTCGCGATTCCATACCCACTACATAGTCTGGTTGAAATTCTGAGCATTTTTCTGTCAAAATGTCAATAGTGTAATGTAAACCATCAGGGTTACTCAGAAGGGTAGTAATATCTCGGAATAGAATTCCCGGTTTAGGAAAATTTGGGATTTCGCGGATTAAATTTTTTAGTTCCATTGTGGTTAAAGTCAAAATTGAAAATATACTCAGATTTGGTTAGAGCAATTGTAGTAGCCTAATACTAATCAGATAGTAAATGTGAAAGGTTATATAATTATTTAGAAACTAATCTTGGGAATTGTATCATTAAAAAAATTATCAGTAATGGAAGTATATCTTTTTTTCTAAAAATTATTAATACTAAGACTTGTAATTTAAGTGTTATTATTTAATGTTTTTTGAGCAGATTTTTTTAACTGTCTTGATATTTTCACCAAAATAGTGTAAGGAAGTATAGAATATTGCTGTAAAAGTAATGGAATTAAAAACTTCTCCCAGTCTATCTAAACCATTGATATTGAATAATTTACCAGATATACCTCTCCCTGATGGTAGTTGTCCCCGAAGAACTAGGACTCAAATTGATTTAATGCTTTTGGCAATTGAAGCTTTACAACTTGGAGGAGCTGAAGTGATGCTGAAGGTTGTTAAAGACTTGGAACTACAAGAAATTATTCCCAATCGTGTTTCTTTGTGGCGACTGCGTAGTACAAATCCCCTACGTCAAAATAGTCAACGTCGTCCCTTGAAATTGAACGAAGCGAAAGCTCTAGTTATTATTGCTTGTCACTTGGCAAAACGTTTAACTGTCCCAATTAGGCAACTTTTGTTTGACTATCAGCAGTTGAGTCAAAAACAGTTACCAATAGAAAGTCATTTACAATTATCTTTTTATTTAGAACAATTTAGGGCACACTTTCGCAGTCGTATGAATCCTAGGCGTTCTGGTGTAATGGCTTATAATTCGGAAGAAAAGTTAAATCAACTGGGGTTGGAGTTATTGGGTAAGTTGCTATTTTGTACTGGTACGACAGGTATGCAGCGGTTTTGGATTAGTCTGTTTGATGGAGAAGTTTTGTGATAAATATAGTAATCCTATTTAAGTTGTAATATTTTGGTCGTCGGGGCGAATCGCGTAATTAGCAGCATTCCGCAGGAATTCGCCCCTACAGGAGTCAGAATTTTAGAGGTTTTCAGCTCAAATTAACTATTATGACAATTCTCACAACCAATTTAGGATTGTTATAGCAGGAATTAATCAAGGATAAATACCACTAAATTTTGATTCTGTCAAACCGGAGAAATTATCGGTTTGAAAATTAGTTAGCCATCTAGGCGATCGCTCCTTACCCAGTTACTATTTTTTAGCCACTTCATCAACGAAAATACTTAGGTTTAAGGCTATTATTTCCCAAGCATTTTGAAAATTAGTTATAAAAGTGGCATCATATCATTGTTTATATATGATACCAAATGGCTGAAAAAACGCAAGCTCGTAGAAATAGCAACCAAAATTTTCTGCCGAATTTGATGGCTTTTATTTAAAATTTAAAACATAATCTCTATTTTAGACAACTTTTACTTATTCTCTAGCTTTCTAGTATTGACTTAGAAAATATAATATGGTATTAATACTTTATTATTTAGTATGATTAACTATCCTACCTAAATCTTTCCATCGAAAGGAAATTTGGAAAAATTATCTCTAACTCTGTTGTCTGTTGCCTTTTTAAGGTAAATGCTGAGTGCTAAATCCTGAGCAAAAAATAACCTAGATACGCCTCTGGCTTCAGTAAGAGGTACTGTTAACGAAGTCAGAAGTTAGAAGTCAGTAGGGGTGATTTCCTAGGAAATGCTCCTAATTACGCGGAAAGCGACAGCATTCGGTTTGCGCAGCATTCCGCAGGAAACGAAATCACCCGTACAGAAGTTGTTTTTGTAACGGGGATTTAGACCCCGCTCCAAAAACATTTTGCCTTAAAAGGCGGGGTTTTAGACCCAATTTTTTTGATAACTGAAATGACCGTATAGATCCCATAAGAGTTCTATATATCGGGAGTGTGGGAAGTGTGGGAAGTGTGGTCAGACGATGAATATGGGCAGATTATAGCAGTTTTCATGCTTGATAGACCACAGTCATCATCACCGGGGGGCATGATGGAAGATTTGTATTCAGTTGCAACTTAAGGAGCGAGAACTTTGAAACTAGCTTTTGACTCCTGACTCCTGTACGGGCGATTTCCTCACGGAATGCTCCTAATTACGCGGAAAGCGACAGCATTCGGTTTGCGCAGCATTCCGCAGGAAACGAAATCGCTCCTACGACTCCTGACTTCTACAGCAGTTTTGTGGTTTACTCAACTGAAAAGCGCTGTAATAGGGGTGTTTTTCCTCTATTCTATTTCTCTGACTCTTGACTCAAGAGCCAAAAACCCGCACCTTTGCTTATATTCCAAATGGATTCAATAGAACCCTTTTGGGTTCTATTGAAAAATACTGTGTGATGGGGAAATAGCGGAGATAGGGAGATGGGACATGGGGAGATGGGGTGATGGGGTGTATTAGACCTCTTCGATAATCAACAATCAAATCAATTATCCCGTATAAATCATCAATTCTTTCCCCCCTACTTCCTACTCCCTCTTGTCTGGAGAGGTCTATTGGAATATTTTTCCATCTTTTATAGCAGGGAACAGGGAACAGGGAACAGGGAACAGTTGGAAAAGTGTTTCCGTGGTCTTTGATTCACCATCAGTCTATGTCCTAATCGCCCTGGCTGTTGCTATAGTTGTATTTCCTATATCCACAGACGACTCGTGCCTCAAAAATTTACTTCCCGGCAAAGATACTGTTGGGGCTTCTATATAAAAAAAAATTTAATTCTACACTGATTTCAAGTTAATAAAATTCAATTTAATACAGATTTAAAATCAATTAAATATTCAAAACAAAAAATATGTCAAAAAAATTAAAAAATTGAGAAAATAACTCAAATTAACTTGACAGGAAAAAAATGGAATTATAATAGAGTCGGATATTAAACCAGCTCCAGAAAAAGCCAAAATTAGGTTAAGGAGAAAACATGAAAGTAACAAACGAGCAACAACTTGAAGAACTAATACAAAAAGTAAAACTAGCCCAAGAAAAATACGCCACTTATACACAAGAACAAGTAGACTACATATTCAAAAAAGCAGCTTTAGCAGCCAACGCAGCTAGAATTCCCCTAGCAAAAATGGCAGCCACAGAAACAAGCATGGGAGTAGTAGAAGACAAAGTAATCAAAAATCACTTTGCTTCAGAAATTATTTATAACAAATACAAAAACGAAAAAACCTGTGGAGTCATCGAAGAGGATAAATCTTTTGGCTTTCAAAAAATTGCTGAACCAGTAGGAATTCTTGCTGGAATAGTTCCCACAACTAATCCTACATCAACAGCAATTTTTAAATCATTAATTAGTCTCAAAACTCGTAACGCAATAATATTTTCTCCTCACCCCAGAGCCAAAAAATGTACCTGCGAAGCAGCTAGGGTAGTTCTCGAAGCAGCAGTAGCAGCAGGCGCACCAGAACACATTATCGGTTGGATAGATGAACCAACAGTTCCTCTATCCCAACAATTAATGCAGCATTCAGAAGTTAAATTGATTCTTGCTACTGGTGGACCCGGAATGGTTAAAGCTGCCTACTCATCAGGTAATCCATCTTTGGGAGTAGGAGCTGGTAATACTCCAGCTTTGATTGACGAAACTGCTCATATTAAAATGGCAGTCTCTTCAATTATCCTGAGTAAAACCTTCGACAATGGTATGATTTGCGCCAGCGAACAATCAGTAGTTGTGGTTGATAGTGTTTACGATACAGTCAGACAAGAATTTATTGATCGAGGCGCTCACTTCCTAACTCCAGAAGAAAAAGACAAACTGCGGAACAAAATTCTAATCAATGGACGGTTGAATGCAGAAATTGTCGGTCAACCAGTGCAAAAAATTGCCGAAATGTCAGGTTTTTCCATCCCAGAAACAACCAGAGTAATAATTGGTGAAGTGGAAGACATTAACCATGAAGAACCCTTCGCTCACGAAAAACTCTCTCCCATTTTGGCAATGTATCATGCAAGTAGCTTTGAGGAAGCTGTAGACAAAGCCGAAACTTTAGTCGAATTTGGCGGACGGGGACATACGGCAGCTCTATATACTTCTCCTGCTAATACAGATCATATTAAACGCTTTGAAGATACGGTCGAAACAGCCAGGGTTTTAATTAATACCCCTTCTTCCCAAGGAGCGATCGGCGACATCTATAATTTCCGACTCGATCCTTCCCTAACTCTTGGTTGTGGTACATGGGGTGGTAACTCGGTTAGCGAAAACGTTGAACCTCACCATCTGCTAAATATTAAAACAGTGGCAGAACGTCGAGAAAATATGTTGTGGTTCCGCGTTCCTCCAAAAATTTACTTTAAATATGGGGCGTTACCTACTGCCATACGAGAGTTGGCAGGTAAAAAACGGGCGTTCATTGTCACTGACAAACCACTCTATGAACTTGGGATAACTCGTGGTTTAGAAGATGTTCTCGATGAAGTAGAGATTAAATATGACATCTTTTATGATGTAGAACCCGATCCTTCCCTGGATACTGTGAACCGGGGTTTGGATATGATGCGGAAATTTAATCCTGATGTGATTATTGCCATAGGTGGTGGTTCGCCTATGGATGCTGCCAAAATTATGTGGTTGATGTACGAGCATCCAGAAATTGAGTTTGAAGGTTTGGCAATGCGGTTTATGGATATCCGTAAACGGGTTTATGATTTACCAGCTTTGGGTGAGAAAGCTATTTTAGTGGCAGTACCTACGACTTCGGGTACTGGTTCTGAAGTTACGCCTTTTGCTGTGGTGACCGATCGCCGGAATGATATTAAGTATCCTTTGGCAGATTATGCTTTGACTCCTAGTATGGCAATAGTCGATCCAGAGTTGGTATTGAATATGCCAAAAAGTCTGACTGCTTTTGGTGGAATAGATGCTTTGACTCATGCGGTGGAAGCTTATGTTTCTGTTTTAGCTTCCGAATATACGAACGGTTTGTCGTTAGAAGCTATCCGATTAATTTTCAAATATCTACCTTCTGCTTATAACAATGGTGCTAATGATCCAAAGGCACGAGAAAAGATGCACTATGCAGCAACAATGGCAGGTATGTCTTTTGCTAATGGTTTCTTGGGTGTTTGCCATTCTATTGCTCACCAGTTAGGAGCTATTTTTCATATTCCTCACGGTTTGGCAAATGCGTTGATGATTTCTCACATTATTCGTTACAACGCTACCGATGCGCCGTTCAAACAAGCAACTTTCTCCCAGTATAAATATCCTAATGCTAAATGGCGTTATTCTCGAATTGCTGATTACTTATTATTAGGTGGAGAAACTGAGGATGAAAAAGTAGATTTGTTAATTGCTGCTATTGAAGACTTGAAGAGTCAAGTAGGTATTCCCAAGGGAATTAAAGATGTGGTTTCTGTGAGTGAGGGTGAATTTTTTGCCAGGTTGGAAGATTTGGCAGACCAAGCTTTTGATGACCAATGTACTGGTTCAAACCCTCGTTATCCTTTGATTAATGATATTAAGCAGTTGTTGACTAATGCTTATCATGGTAATTTGGCTAGTTCTGGTGAGTTAAATGGTAATGGTAATGGAAGTCAGGGATCTGGAGTTACGAGTCAGGAGGGAATAGGAGTAAAATAAGGAGTCAGGAGACAGGAGTCAGGAGTCAGAATGAATCAAAAGTTAGTGGGGTGGTGAAGGGCGATAGCATCACCCAACCATTACCTGCACAATGTAGGGGCGGGTTTTGACGATAACATCCTGCTGATGTCAAAGATTTTGCGTGCACCCGCCCCCTATTTCATCGTAAATTTTCGGGAAGTTGGAAAAGTGCCAGTTTTAACGGCTGGATGAAAACGACCCGACGGGTTTTAACCCGTATTCAAAAAAATGTGTTATCATTAATTCTTAAAGACACGAAGACCTCTGAATCATGGTGAAAGCCCGATAGCTAATGGACGCTTCAGTTAAATGGTAGTTAATCGAAAAGGTAGCTCGGTGCTTGCCAGCACTCTGTTTCCAGCCGTTAGTCAGCACGTTGTACCTCAGAGCGAGTGAATCAACCAATAACTAAAAAAAGTAGCCTCAATGGTCTTTGACCGGAGAGAGTAGTGGCAATTGGCACCGCCTAGTGAGCTGCTGCTGTATGCGTACTACGGTACGGTACTGGCAATGTGGCCGTTTCGAGCAATGTGAAAATCGTGGTTTTAACCCGATTTACAGCTCCTCTGAAGAATCCACGCGACTTTAGTCCGTGGAGTGTCAATTATTGGGTAGTTCAATATTTTGGGATGAACCCGCCCCTACAGGTTTGGCTGGTGCATGGGGGCGGGTTTATTTACAGCAGTTTTTATTTCAGTAGACACACAGCGAATGGAATTCGCCCCTACATGGCATTCGCCCCTACATGGCATTCGCCCCTACAGAGTTTTGGTTATGATGGTGTGGTTTATCGAAAAGTGATCCAAATCACTTAAAATATTGTCATTAATCACATTGAATATCTTCAGCAGTCACATACTATTAGTAATTTTTATGAGATACTAGATCTAAAGTAAGGAGTGCATCATGGATACTAAAAACTGTACGAAACCACTAAAGTCAAATCCTTTTCAGTCTATTCGCGACCCCAAAACAGGAAGATGGGTAATTATTAAATCTTGCGAACAGCAAATTAAGAAAAAAGAAAAAGTAGCTTGAGATAGATATTACTTTTATCTAACATTTATATTTTTTAAAATTAATGAATCAATCAACAAAAGTAGTCTTTAATAGGCTACTTTTTTTATTACAGCGGTTTTCATTTGAATAACTGTTGTAGGAGTAATGAGTAATATCATGTTCGGATAAACACTAACTATAAAGTCATTGCGACTGGAACGGAGTGGAAGGTTTGCGGAGCATTCCGGAACGGATAGCAATCTCAAGGGTTTGAGGTATCTCTTCGATCTATATCCTAATCATAACTATTCAACCGAACATGATATAAGGAGTAATGAGTAAGGAGTCAGTATGATTGTTTATTTATCATTAAACCGCTGTAGGAGTTACCAGGTGAACCTAGAAACCCGGTTTCTCCTAAACGTCTATTGCTCAAAACAACGATTTATCCTAGAAACCGGGTTTCTTTGCGTAAGTCCTAATTAGATTAAACTTTTACTACTTCAGTTTCCATATTATCTGCTGATTTTGAAACTGAATTAGTTTTGACTGCACGGAACATTCCAAAGCGACAAAGACCGTTCCCAAATGCCAGACGCATTAGTAGCAAAGTCGGTACTTCTCGTAAAGATTTAATCACCCCTGATAAACCAGAGCGAATCATCCCTTGAGGTTTAATTACACCTTGCCAAATAGAATCCAACCAAGAAGGGAGAGTTTCCTGCGTCCAATCTGCTGTTATTACTTCCCCTTCTACTAACCCAGTTTCTGCTATTAGTTCTGAAAAGCCTTCGATACTAGAAAAAGCCGGATGAGACCACTGCTCTAATAATTGACGCATTACAGGTTTTTCCCAAAAATTGAGTGGTTTTTGGCGATCGTCTCGCTGATTCCAATCAGCTACAACCAATATTCCACCAGGCTTTAATACCCTTATCATTTCTTGAGCATATTTGGCTTTATCTGGCATATGAGGTCCAGCTTCAATAGACCAAACTACATCAAAACTATTATCTGGGAAAGAGAGTGCCAAGGCATCATCTACCTTAAATTTAGCGTCAACTCCTTCCGGGGTTAGCTCCTGTGCGCGTTTTACTTGTTGAGGGCTAATAGTAATACCCGTAACATTAAATCCATACTCTTTGGCTAAAATACGGCTGCTACCACCTATTCCACAACCTACATCTATAACAGTAGTACCGTGGGGTAGCTTATCGATACCACCCCATTTAACCATTTCATGTACAAAGTCATATTTTGCAGTCAAGAAATCCTTCCTTTTTGGGGGCGAGCCATAATGACCTAAATGAATGTGTTCGCCCCAGTAAAATTCGAGGATGCCGTCTTCTGTCCATTCATCGTAGGAGTTGGCTACAGTTTCTGATGATTCATAACTGCGAGGATTTTTTAGGTAAAGCAAAATGCCTATTACTGATAGTAAAAGTATAAGTCCAAGGGTGTAATATAGGTACATTAAAGAAATCGTGGTATTTGTTTGTAAGTTTATTGGTATTATAGCAGTATTGTTTAAGTTAGAAAATTCCGAGCGGTTAAATATTGATAGGACTTACGCATGAACGCTATTGGTAGGGTGCGTTAGCGGTAGCGTAACGCACCAATACTACATATATAGTCCTTTCCCGTAAGTCCTGATTTATATAACTTACGCAAAGAAACCGGGTTTTTAGGATAAATCGTTGTTTTGGCAATCAATATCTACGAACAAACCCGGTTTCTCGGTTTATCTGCGTAACCACATTTAACTATTACAGGACTTACGCAAAGGTTCTACATATAGTGCCTCCCTAATACCATTTTAGGTGAAACAGTCCACTACGGTGCGTTACGCTAGCGCTAACGCACCCTACTCCTACTCCTACTCCTACTCCCCTTTGGTAACACAACCTTCCAGGTTGTTACACCCTAGAAGGGTGTGTTACAAAGCCAGAGAAGTCCTGATTCAATCTAGCGGTGGCAACCCATTAACAATATCTACTGTTTCTAAACTAACTGTAATTACTTGACCAATTAATCGGACAATATATTGTTCATCGTCTAAGCGGTTGGGGTCATTTTCAATGTCACTGCGTTTGTCTATTTTTACTTGGTAGCGATCGCTAATCCAATCTAAAGCTGATCGATTTCCGAGACGATATTCAAAGACTTTTGGGGGAATATCGGCTAAGGTAAGAAACTCGTTATAAACTAATTGGGTTTTGTCTTTGCTGAGTTTCATTTTTTCGACTCGCCAATTTAAGGGAACTTCTTCATTCTCGATAAATGTTAAGGGATATTCGGGTTGTTGTTCGTAGTTGATATGAATTTCGGCGAGACGTTTTCCGGCATTGGCAAATCCGTGAAAGTCTGGAGCGTAGGGTATGCGGGGTAATTCTCGTTTGAGGTTATCGGCGTATTTTTCTCGATAGGTGGGATGGTGTAAGAGGGCGTAGATATAATAGAAGATATCCCATTTAGCGATCGTGGAGTCTTGGTATTCTTGGCGAAAGGTGTCTAAGCTCCAATCAGTGATATTTTCTTGGCGGTTGTTTCCGTCTTCGTCGTAAGTGTAGAAGGGAAAACATTGGGTTTGTCGTCCACCAACATCCAAAGAAGGAATCAAATCTGTTATTTGAACTAAAAAAGGAATTTGAGTATGATTGGTGACGCAAATTACCCGATTCTCTTTCTCAGTCTCCGAGGTAGGGAATATGTAGGGAAATTGATAGCAACGTTCATTTAAATAAATATCAAAATAAAGCCGAGATTTGGTAAAAGGACGATAAAGAGACTGTCTAATATGATTCTGGTCATATTCTACGATAATTCCTTGTTTTAAATATTTTTTTAAACTTTCAGACCAACTAATTTTAGTATCATCATAGGTAACAAAATCATCGACTTTAACCGATTTATCTTGCCTATGCTGCCATTTCCTGACTTGTTCATTATAAGTGGCGATCGTCTCTTGAATATTTGCTGCCAATTCATCAGGATTAAAATTATACGCCCAAACATCGCGACTGGTATTAACTCCGTTGCTAAATAATTTAAAAATAGTATCGGTGACTTTTCCCTTTGCAGCTTTAGTTTCCTTAGTTCCCATGGGGATAAAAGTTTCAAAATCAGCCTGCAACCCTGCCGTTAACCAGGTATTTTTTTTGTCCGGTTTAATTTCTTGCCAGTCAACCCCACCTAAATGCTGACATTTTTCTAAATAAGCATATTTTTCCTCTTTCCGCCAAAACTCATCCACATTTCCATAGTAAATTTGACATTGAGATTTTTTACCTTCCTTCTTTTTAATCAACAGATTAATACTCACCCCAACCTGAATCCCAAAAACATTATGAGTTGTTCCCGATAACTTAGGATTAGTTCTTACATTACCACCTAAATCTAAAACATAAATCGCGTCAAAATCTTGGGCTAAATATTGTCGCATCCCATCAAAAGCAATATTATCTATAAAACTACTATTAGTGACAAAAGCCACAATACCCTCATCTTTAATTCTATCCGCTGCCCAACGAAAAGCTTTTACATAAGGGTCTGAAAGCTTATTTTTATTGGTCGCTTTTGAGCCTTTAGAATAAGTCTGAGCTACCCGTCTATCTACTTCTTCATATTTCCGGTTTTTATTATTATCATTCTCATTCACCTGCCCCATATTATAAGGAGGATTTCCAATAACCACAAAAATATCTGAATTTTGCTGTCGTTGCACCCGTTGAGTATTTTCGGGAGTAAACAAATCTAACTGTAAAGCTTCTTGAACCGAAAAAGTATCCACCAAACAAATCCCTGCAAACGGCTCATATTTACCCGTTGCCTCCAAATATTCGTGCTCAATATTCATCGAAGCAATATAATAAGGTAACAACATCACCTCATTACAATGTAACTCATCCTTATATTTATTAGGTAGAGAAGTTTTCTTAATTTCCCGCATTATTCGCATTAGAAAATTACCCGTTCCTACAAACGGATCGAGAATATGTACCCCTTTATGACTGAGAGATTTCTTAAACTCTTTTTTCAGAATCTCATCAACACTTTTTACCATAAAATCAACAATAGATTGAGGAGTATAAACAATCCCATGAGTATCAGCAACCTTAACAGCAAACCCTTGGAAAAACTTCTCATAAACAGTGTTTAAAAAATGCTGTTTTTCACTATACTCCTTAATAGTTTTAGCCGCTTCTTCTAATGCCAAATAAAAATAATCTACCTCCTCCAAAAAATGATTCCGACTAAAAGACTTCGAGGTTAAAGCATTAATAACTTTCTCAATTTCCACCGCAATAATATTCCGCCGAGTAAAATCTGGATTATCAAAAATCTGGCGAAAAATTCGTTCCGTTAATAAATGCTGAATCAGCATTTCTTCCACCGCAGCATCAGAAATATTCGGATTAATAGACAGACGACAAATATTACTAAAACCGTCAAAAGCAGCAATAAACTTTTTATTAGTTTTCCGTTGACTATGAATTAAATCAACTAACTTTTCCCCTAAATTATTAACTCTTTCCCCAAACTCTGTAGCTGCCTTTTCCCAATTTTCTATCTGTGGCGGGCGATCTTCAAAAAATAACTTGAGACTTTCTACGAGAACTTCCGGTTTAGTAATTTCTCCATCATAAACCTGTTTTCCTCCTTGCCAAATAATTACCCGTTCGGGAGACTGAAAAATAATATTATCTTTAGGATAACCTTGTTTAAATTTCTTTTGTACTTCCTTAGCCAAATCATCCTCAGTATCTTTTGCTTCCCAGATACCATGTTTAAGAGTATCATTTCTAACTAATAAACCATCAACTCGGATTAGTTTTTTCTTAGTTAATGGAATACTCTTTTCTTGTACCAACATCCAATTAAACTGTTGACAACAAGCAGTTAATAAGTCCGCAAAAGCAACTTTTACCGCCCCTTCATTAACAGCATTCAACTGTTGAAACTTTTTTAAACTTTGGTAATATAATTTGATAGGTTTGTGAGTAGTTTTGAGATTAAGAATAGCCATTTCAGTTATCAGTTATCAGTTATCAGCAATTAATAATTAATTATTACCTCTCCTTAAAAAAAGAGGATTGACCAAAATGATTTTTTTTCTCTTTAAAAGGGGAGGTTTTAGACCCAATTTTTCGGTAACAAATATTTTGTGAATTTGGTATTACACATTGATAGATGTAAAACATTACATAAATAAATATATTAGGACTTACGCAGCAACTATATATATAGCGGATTGGTGCGTTACGCTTTCCTTTCCTGCGGAATGCGGAGCAAACGGAATGCTGCGCAAACGCTAACACACCCTACCAGTAGCTAATAATTTAGGATTGCTATAGCAAAATTGTAGGGTGCGTTAGACGGCTTAAATTCAGACGATGGAAGGGATTTAGCAATCCGTCGTAACGCACCTAGTTAATGCGTAAGTGCAAAATTGTAGGGTGCGTTAGACGGCTTAAATTCAGACGATGAAAGGGATTTAGCAATCCGTCGTAACGCACCTAGATGTGTTATTCCACTACTACCAGTAGCGTTAATGCGTAAGTCCTGCATTGTCAAAAAATTAAGCTAAACCCACCAACTTTGAACTTAATTCCCAAAGCTTAATTGCCTTATCATCATCACTCGCTTCATCAGACACCTCTTGTACAAAAGACCGACGATCTTTCTTTTGACGATTTCCCCAACTCCAATACATACCCGACTCTTTATACTCATCATCTTTAACCAAAGCAGCAACCCTTTCTCCTGCCAAATCTTGAGAAACATATCCCCCAGTAATATTCTTTTGAAACAGTGGGAAAATTTTCTGGAATAAAGGAAAATGATTTCTGAACAAAGGTGTATCTGCGACACATCCAGGATACAAAGAACTAAAAACAATTCCTGTTGACTCGTGATAACGGCGATGCAACTCACGCATTGTCAAAACATTACAAAGTTTGCTATCCTTATAAGCTTTACCAGACTTAAACTTCTTACCATTAATCATCGTAATAGGAGCTTTGAAACCCTGTTCAAAACCCTGCAAATCTCCTAAATCTGGAGGTGCTGGAATTGGAATCTTTCCTCCCAACTCTTTCGGATTAGCTGTTACAGTTCCCAAAATCACCAATCTTTTATCTGTAGCAGGAGACTGTTTCAAATCCTCTAACAGAATGTTACATAAGAGAAAATGTCCCAGATGATTTGTAGCAACACTTAGTTCATAACCATCTGCACTCCGCATCGGTTCTTTTAACAATGGCAAATATACCGCAGCATTGCAGACCAAAGCGTTCAGAGACCTACCACTTTCTCTGAAAGTATTGACAAACCTTTTTACACCATCTAGACTGGCCAAGTCTAGGTGCATAACAGTATAACTGTCTTTTGCCATTCCTACTTCTTGAGCAGCTTTTTCTGCTTTGGATAAGTCTCGACAAGCCATCACAACATACCATTCACCTGTTTTAGCTAGAGCTTTCGCAGTATATAAACCCACCCCTGAAGATGCACCTGTGATTATTACTGTCGATTTATGATTTTGTTCCATTCCCAATGAGATTTTGTAAAATTCGATTGACTATTTCCATGATTTTACAACAGTTCTGGCCAACTAATTTCAAGAGTCATAAATATTTGTTACATAAGTACATAAAGTAGTAATGTGTCTAACTTGAAAATGTGGATTAAAAAACCTAACCCCCCAACCCCCTTCCCTACAAGGGAATGGGGAGAATATTCCCCCCTCTCAAGAGCAGGAGAGGGGTCGGGGGAGAGGTCTTCCCTACAGAAAAAGACGGAAGTCAGATTTTCTCATTGTTAAGCAGGTATCTCACTATGTAACGAAATGTTGATACAGTCTAAATCCTTGAGATTGCTATCCATTCCGGAATGCTCCGCACACCTTCCACAGAGTGACCGTCGCAATGACTTAGTTGTAAATTTTCACAGTTACCTACTTAAAACTTCATATTTAAATTGAACCTTATTAAGATAAAATGTGCTTGAAAATACAGAAAAATTTTTAGTAGTAATTATAGGAATTACAACACCCAATAATACAAAACTAATGAAATGAAACGAAGAAAACTCATCAACCATATTGCAGTTGGCGCAAGTGTCGCAACTTTAGCCGCTTGTACTCAAACCACCACTGAAACTACCTCTACCGATAGCTTGCCCTCTGTGAAATGGAGAATGACCACAAGTTGGCCTCGCTCCCTAGATACAATTTTTGGTGCGGCACAAACAGTATGCGATCGCGTGGCAGCCATGACTAATGGCAGATTTACTATTACTCCCTATCAAGCTGGTGAAATAGTCGGAGGTTTAGAAGTTCTGGATGCTGTCCAACAAGGCACCATACAATGTGGCCATACTGCTAGTTACTATTATGTTGGTAAAAATTCAGCCCTTGCTTTTGGCACTGCTGTCCCCTTTGGTTTAACTGCCCAACAACAGAATGCTTGGTATTATCATGGTGGGGGCTTAGAAATAATGCACAAACTTTACTCCGACTTTAATATTATTAGTTTTCCTGCTGGTAATAGTGGGACCCAGATGGGAGGCTGGTTTAAACGAGAGATTAACACAGTTAGCGATCTAAATGGTTTAAGTATGCGTATCCCTGGTTTTGGTGGGGAAGTAATGAAAAAATTAGGTGTAAATGCTCAAGTATTGCCTGGTGGTGAAATTTATCTAGCTTTGGAGCGAGGTGCTCTTGATGCTGCGGAATGGGTAGGTCCTTATGATGACCAGAAATTAGGTTTAAATAAAGCTGCAAAATATTTTTATTATCCTGGGTGGTGGGAACCCGGTCCGACTTTTGAAGTGCAAGTTAATCTGAATGAATGGAATAAGTTGCCAAAAGAATATCAGGAAATTTTCAAAAGTGCTGCATATCAAGCTAATATAAATATGCTCGCCCAATATGATGCTTTAAATGGAGCAGCATTGAGAGAATTGATAGCAAGTGGTACTGAATTACGCGCTTATAGTCAAGAAATTTTACAAGCAGCACAGAAAGCAGCTTTTGAATTTTATGAAGAGAAAGCTAGTCAGGATGCAACTTTTAAAGAAGTCTACGAACAGTGGAAAAAGTTCCGAGAAAAAATTTATAAATGGAATTCTATTAATGAATTGAGTTTTGCTCAGTTTGCCTTCAATAACTCCCTAAAGTGAAGTCAAAATTCAAAAGTCAAAATTCAAAAGTTAGATTTTACAGGCTATCAACTCAGTGAAGTCAAAATTCAAAAGTCAAAATTCACAAATCAGAATTGAGAATTCGGATAACGGAAGTGTTTTTCTCCCTGTTCCCTATTCCCTACCCAAGTCCGCAGCGACTGGAACTGAGTGGAAGGAAGCAATCTCAGGGGCGTCGCGAGATTGCTACCGCTTCGTCGCGGAGGACGACTATTCAAAGTGAATTCAGAATTGAGAATTTAGCACAAAGGAAGTGTTTTTCTCTCTGTTCCCTGTTCCCTGTTCCCTATTCCCTAATAAATAATGAAACGTCGAAACCTAATTACTTACGCTACTGTTGCTGCTACAACTGCAGTTGCTTTACCTGCATTGAGTCAAACCGAACCGCAACAGATAAAATGGAGAATGACGACAAGTTGGCCGAAATCTCTCGATACTTTGTTTGGTGGAGCGCAGAGAATTTGCGATCGCGTCGCAGCTTTAACCAATGGCAGATTTACTATTACTCCTTATCAAGCGGGTGAAATAGTTGGAGGGTTGGAAGTTCTGGATGCTGTACAACAAGGTACCGTACAATGTGGTCATAACCCTAGTTATTACTACAAAGGCAAAAATCCTGCTCTAGTATTTGCTACTGCTGTTCCGTTTGGTTTTACAGCTCAACAACAGAATGCTTGGCTATATCATGGAGGAGGTCTAGAAGCTATACAAAAAGTTTATGCTGATTTTAACGTAATTAACTTTCCTGCTGGTAACACAGGTGCGCAAATGGGTGGTTGGTTTCGAGAGGAAATTAATACTTTGGCTGACCTCAATGGTTTAAAGATGCGTATTCCTGGTTTGGGAGGGGATGTGATGAGCAAATTGGGAGTAAATGTTCAGGTGTTACCTGGTGGGGAAGTTTATTTAGCTTTAGAAAGAGGAGCTATTGATGCTGCTGAATGGAGCGGACCTTATGATGATGATAAATTAGGTTTATATAAGGCTGCAAAATACTATTACTATCCTGGTTGGTGGGAACCTGGTCCGACTATAGATGTATTAGTTAATTTAGATGCTTGGAATAAGTTACCAACAGAATATCAGGAAATTTTTCAGACTGCTGCTTATGAAACTAATTTGAATATGTTGGCTCAATATGATGTTTTGAATGGTGAAGCGTTGCCAAGATTGATTGAAAAAGGTGTTCAGCTAAGACCTTTTAGTCCAGAAATTATGCAAGCTGCTCAGAAAGCTGCTTTTGAGATTTATGAGGAAAATGCTAGTAAAGATGGGAGTTTTAAGGAAGTTTATCAACAGTGGAAAAAATTTCAAGAGCAGATTTTTAATTGGAATAAAGTTAATGAGTTGAGTTTTGCTCAGTTTTCGTTTAACAAGTAGTCATATCATGTCCGGTAGCATCGGTCTTGTATAGGGAAGTTCATTAATTGATAATTGATAATGGATAATTGATAATTACAAGAAGGTTAAAACCGCTCTTGATTGAAGATTGGGAAATTCAAGAGCACTTTTTTTCCCCTATCCAAGGGGAGGCTTTAAACCACAATTATTTAATTAATAATTAATAATTAATTATTCGGTAAGGAAGAAGGAAGAAGGAAGAAAGAAGAAAGAAGAAGGAAGAAGGAAAAACCTTACTAATGGTAGCTCTTTCCCTAACTTTTAGACGCTCCGATACCAACGGACATGATATCAGTAGGGGCGAATGGCTATTCGCCCCTACATTATTCCCCATTCCCTGTTCCCTATTCCCTATTCCCTATCCAAGTCCGCAGCGACTTACACTCCGTGGAAGGTTTGCGGAGCATTCCGGAACGGATAGCAATCTCAGGGGTACAGTGAATTTAGAATTTAGAATTCAGAATGGCTCTGTTGCATAATTAGCGATAGAAAATCAATTCTGCAGCTATATCGCTCTCTTTGGCAATTATTGATGTTCTATTCATCTATTGTCCAATAGTTAGGGCTGGAGAATTAAACATCAAAACCTTTAAAGGCAAAAGTTTCAGCCTTTTCCTATATCAAAATTGATGTTCTATTCATCTATTGTCCAATAGTTAGAGGAGTTTTCGCACGTTATTATTGTATATATGCACTTGCTTGTGCGACAGCTATATACTTTCATGCAACAAAGCCATTCAGAATTCAGAATTCGCACAACGGAAATGTTTTTCCCACTGTTCCCTGTTGCCTATTTCCTATTCCCTACCCAAGTCCGCAGCGACTGGAACGGAGTGGAAGCAAGCAATCTCAGGATGCCACGAGATTGCTTCCTCTCGTCGCAATGACGACTTTTCCAAGTTAATTGAGAATTGAGAATTCGCATAACGGAAATGTTTTTCCCACTATTCCCATTCCCTATTCCCTACTCCCTATTCCCTATTCCCTGCTATATTGAGAATTCGCACAAAGGAAATATTTTCCCACTATTCCCTGTTCCCTAATAACACATAAAAAAGAATGAAACGTCGAAATCTAATTACTTACACTACTGTTGCTGCCACCAGTGCAGTTGCTTTACCTGCATTGAGTCAAACTGAACCGCAACAGATAAAATGGAGAATGGCAACGAGTTGGCCGAAATCTCTAGATACTTTGTTTGGTGGAGCGCAGCGGATTTGCGATCGCGTAGCAGCTTCTACCAATGGCAAATTTACTATTACTCCTTATCAAGCTGGTGAAATAGTCGGAGGGTTGGAAGTTTTAGATGCTGTACAACAAGGCACTATACAATGTGGTCATACCAGTAGTTTTTATTATAAAGGCAAAAATCCTACCCTTGTCTTTGCGACTACTGTTCCATTTGGTTTGACTGGCCCACAACAGAATGCCTGGCTATATCATGGTGGGGGTCTAGAAGCGATGCAAAAAGTTTATGCTGATTTTAACATTATTAACTTCCCTGCAGGTGGCATAGGGGCACAAATGGGTGGTTGGTTTAGGCAGGAAATTAATAGTTTGGCTGACCTCAATGGTTTAAAAATGCGTATTCCTGGTTTGGGAGGTGATGTGATGACTAAATTGGGGGTAAATGTGCAGGTGTTACCTGGTGGGGAAGTTTATTTGGCTTTAGATAGAGGTGCTATTGATGCTGCTGAATTTACAGGACCTTATGATGATGAGAAATTGGGTTTATATAAGGCAGCAAAATATTATTATTATCCTGGTTGGTGGGAACCTGGTCTGACTTTAGATGTATTGGTTAATTTGGATGCTTGGAATAAGTTACCAAAGGAATATCAGGAAATTTTTCAGACTGCTGCTTATGAAACTAATTTGAATATGTTGGCTCAATATGATGTTTTGAATAGTGAAGCGTTGCCAAGATTGATTGAAAAGGGTGTTCAGTTGAGACCTTTTAGCTCAGAAATTATGGAAGCTGCTCAGAAGGCTGCTTTTGAGATTTATGAGGAAAATGCTAGTCAAAATGGGAGTTTTAAGGAGGTTTATCAACAGTGGAAAAAATTTCGAGAGCAAGTTTTTAATTGGAATAAAATTAATGAGTTGAGTTTTGCTCAGTTTTCGTTTAATAAGTAGTCAGTAGGGGCGTTTTCCTGACGGAATGCTCCCCAAACATGTCGCGCAGCGTTTCATGTCGGCGACAGCCGAAAATGGCCATTCGCCCCTACATTGGTTCACTTATAACTGATATAGAATCCGGATAATTACTATCGCTAAGTCATTGCGACTGGAACGCAGTGGAAGGTTTGCGGAGCATTCCGGAACGGATAGCAATCTCGTGGGACCTCTGAGATTGCTTCCTATCGTCGCAATGACCACTGTTCAACCGGATTTTATATGATAACTGAAATGACAGATACCCTCTATATATTGCCTTTGCGTAAGCCTAATTAAATAAACTATCGCAATCTTAGACATAAGATTTAGTAATAGTTATGAAGATTTGATGAAGTTGATATGGAAATTTTCATAGCTATATGAAGATTTAATGAAATTGCCGAAATGCTCTTGACACTAGGGGGGTGGAATACGATGAAAATCTAACATGGTTAGGACACTTAGAAATTCTCAAATTCTGTCATAGATTTTGTTGAATTTTTCATGGTTGATTTGATCTTGCGGGTGTCCTAACTACGTCAGTCAAATAAAATCAGGACTTAGGCAAAATAAGGCATTTATGTCATTGCGTTTCGGCTGTCGCCGACATGTTTGCGGAGCATTCCGTCAGGAAAAAGCGCAGCTTTGCGTTAGCGCCAGCTTTGCTTTGCAATAGCAAGCGACAGCGTTTGCGGAGCAGTCCGTCAGGAAAGCAATCTCAAATGTTGATATTTCATTCCTTATGGGTAATTCCTGAAAATGCCTAAATAACCTTTGAATTCTCAGTAATGATTCAAATTCCTAAACCCACTGCTCAAACTTCTAGGTTTGAGATTACCACATCTCCCGAATTTGCTGGGTGGCTGGTAAAACACTATCTTACTCTGGCTTTCAGCAGCTATCAAACCACCGCCAAAAGTAGAGAATGAAACAAAAAATCCACTTTATCTCAGGACTACCGCGATCTGGCTCTACCTTATTAGGAGCCTTACTTCGCCAAAATCCTCGGTTTCATGCAGGGATGTCTAGTCCAGTGGGGGGTCTGATGAGTCGCCTACTAGAAGCGATGAGCGAAAACAATGAGTTTTCGGTCTTTATCACTCCTGAACAAAAACGGGCATTAACCTTGACTATGTAGTGCGGGCATCTTGCCCGCAACGACCTTTGGTTACGATTAATAATTATTGCCGCCTCACCCTCCCCACCCTACTGCCGTGTCAAGCTTAAAATAGTGTGTTAGGAGCGAGGAACCTAGAAGACCTCTCCCCTAACCCCTCTCCTGCAAGGAGAGGGGGTTGGGGGGTTAGGTTTTTCAAGCTTGACACGACACTACTCTGTTGATGAAAGCATAGAGTGATAGAATAGAGGTAATGTTAATCTTTTTGAGCTTTCCGGTTTACTAGGATAAAAACATGAATTATAAATTTATATAGTTAAATTCGGAAATTATCAAATATGGAAACCTACGCATATAGTCAAGCTGCTCTAACTTGGGAAACATCTCACAACATTGAACAACCAGAATGTTCTCCATGCGATCGCATTATGGAATTTTTAAGTTTAGGATGGAAAATGATGTTTACACCAGAATTATTAGAAGTTTATTAGAGTTTCCCAATAGATCGATATCGAGATGAAATCCACTGTAAAAATTCTGACTTCTGTAGGGACGTTGCATAACAAAAATGCGAACGTCCCTACCTTCCGACTTCCATTATCAAGATGGTGGTTAAGGAAATTTTCTTTCCTTAACTTCCAAACTATATTCCTTAACTGCTTCAGTAATATTCTCTCGTAAATTAGCATAAGATTTCGCAAAGGGTGGCTGCCAATCAGAAATTCCTAAAACATCATTAATCACCAATATCTGACCATCACAATAAGTACCTGCACCAATACCAATAGTAGGAATAGAAACTTTTTCCGTAATCTCTTTTGCTAAATCTACTCCAATATGTTCTAAAATCATGGCAAAAGCACCAGCTTGTTCCAAAGCCACAGCTTCTGCTAAAATACGGGCACTAGCATCAGGAGTTTTACCTTGTCGGCGATAACCTCCAAATTGATGCACAGACTGGGGAGTTAGACCAATATGACCCATAACAGGAATACCCACTGATGTTAATTTATGAACAGTTTGAGCGATCGCCTCATTACCACCCTCTAACTTTACAGCTTGAGCGCCAGTTTCTTTAAGTATTCTTCCCGCCGAATGTATAGCTTGTTGAGGACTTTCCTGATAAGTTAAAAATGGTAAATCCACCACTATCAAAGCCTGCTTGACACCTCGTCGCACTGCTTTAGCATGATGAATCATTTCCTCCAGAGTAACTGGTATAGTTGTATCATAACCTAATGTCACCATACCCAGAGAATCTCCCACCAGGATTAAATCTACTCCAGCATTGTCTAAAATTTGAGCGATCGTATAATCATAAGCTGTCAGAGCTACTATCGGGCGACCTTTTTGTTTCCATTGAATTAATTGTTTAGTTGTAATTGCCATTTTCAGTTAAGTCAGCATATAAAAGTCAATTTTTAATCTAGAGTTCATACCAAATACTAAAAGTTAATCAATCGAAAATTTTATATAGCAGTTCCAGGACTTACGCATAGCCACCACATCTAGCGATTGGCCAATCGCCCCTACAGGTCGTGTATGTTTTCATGTTTTGCGTAAGTCCTGAGTTCTTTAAGTAGTTGAACATAAATAAATAGGTCTGTGTTAATAAATTTAAAAAGATGAGTAATTATTATACTACAAGCATTTTGGTGATATTTCCAAAACTTTATATTGATAATTTATAATTAATCAATTCGGTTTCAAACCTCTCCTAATAGGAGAAAAAAAGAACAGGTGATTTCCCCATCGTTCAATCTGATGGTTTTAACCAGAGATAATTATCCATCATTCATTATCAATTAATGAACTAGCCAAGCAAAAGCTCTGATTAATTCAGCATTACCATTTTCTTCATAGCATTTTCCGTGGGATAAAATAATTTTTTTAGCTTCCCATTTTAACATTTTTTCTAAACAGGCACGAGCTTGATTTTTTCGCCCCCAAAATGTTATTTGTAAATCCAGTGGTGCTTTACCATTTGGAGCAGCACAACCAGCTAACTTAATTAATAAATGAAATTTTTTACTAACTTTATTAAGCTCAAAATTTTCAATTAAATCTGCAAGAATAACTGTAGAACTTTTGCGGTGAAAAAATACTACCTCATCCATAAACCTACTACCTCGAAAAACTAATTGAGCAATATCCTCTGACCAGTCAATTGGTGCTTCATCATCAAGAAAAGCATGAAAATTCACCTCAATTTTTTGTTGTGCTGCACGTTCTACTACTCCTGGAGACCCCCATGTAATAGCTTCTGGATAAGCTTTTGCCCAACTGCCAATATGAGTATAATGGATTTTGTTTGGTGAAATTAAGTGACGAACCGAACCCAAGGCATCAATTTTTGCTTTTAATTCTGGAACTAATTCTATAGGAGAATGACACCACAAATCATTATTTTTCAATCGGATAATAGTCATCCGTGTGGGAAATGGAATATGTGTGCCATACATTGCCATTCTGACAATAGGGCCATCAACAATCCAAATATCTTCATCAATAGCTTTAGGAATATTAAGTGGTTTGTATAGCTGAATTATGTTTTGGTTCATAATGAAAGAAAGCACCGATCGGCATTTGAACTTTTAATTTAATTTTAAAGCACTGACAGGTACTTCATCCCAAGACTCAACAGTTCGCAGTGTAGCTTTCCATCCTTGTTCCTTTTGAGTATCAGTTAAATTATTTTGAAAAGATTCATGGCATTCTTCCGCTTGCTGTTTGTCGCAACAGGCAATACAAGAGTAGACAATACCAGATGGATCTATCTGTTCATTTACCCAAATAGTCATGGTTAATAACCTCAATATTATTTGTGATGTTCCCGACACTAAATTAATAATCAGTCTTATATTTTTACCTATTTTGTTAACAATAGTCAAGTTGAATAGATTTAGCCACTACACAAAAAAATTCTGAATCCCTGAGAACTCAGAATTTTCTAGTAGCAGTAAATTTTTAATTTTGAGCGGCTTTGTTGTATGAAAGCATATAGCTACCGCACTTGCTTTGCAGATGTACTTCATACTTCTATAACTATTGTCCAATAGATGAATAGAACATCAATCTTTGATATAAAAAGGCTAAAAGCCTTTACAGGTAAAAGTTTTAGCCTTTTTACTATTGTCCAATAGATGAATAAAACATCAATCTCTAGAAAGAGAGTGATATATAGCGCTGTGCTCCGGGAACAGGCACTATTGGAACAGGCAACAGGGGGAATAAATTGCCGATAATATAAGACTTCTAGCTCTTTTGCCCCTACTACAATTTGTAAATATACCAGCGCTCATTGCTATAGAAGTCCTAACCGTATCTCCAGAAAATAGGTCAAATTAGAGAATTAATTGATAAAAAATGGCTAAGAATTGATTTGATGATGGTATTTGGGTAGATATCTAATACACCCCATCTCCCGATATCCCTTACTCTCCACACTCCCCTACTCTCAATCTATAATTTTCAATAGATCCTTTTAGGGGTTCTATAGCTGCCACTAGGTTCACCTTTCATGTCGGGAACAACCGAAAAGCGGAACGGATGTTCTATCGTTACTTTCATGCAACAAAGCCATTTTGAGCTGAAATGTTAGAACAGATTCCAGATTAATGGGTTAAATATTTTGGCATTGCTGAATTAAGGTATAAAAGTGGGTTTGTAAGGAATAGGGAATAGGGAACAGGGAACAGTTAATATTAACAAGTAGTTCAAAAAATCCAAAATACACCCATCCAAAATACAAAATTATCACATCATACCTAGAATCAACAACGCCAATATTTTTTGCTTGTTCCCTATCAAACTCCCCATCTTCCTTACTGACGTTGCATCCAACGTCCTTACTATTCTCTACTCCCCAAAACCATCAATAGCAGTCGTCATTGAGGACATTCCCGCTCTTGTCTTGCCTTAATCAAAGAAATGATTTAACTTTTAACTTTTAGAGCACTACGCAAATAGGTTAGGATATTTATGAATCCTCAAACTCATTCAGGGATTACTTCTAACTTCTGATTTCTGACTTCTGGTTTGCACTATCAGGACTTAGCAGAACTTAGGCAGAGCAACTATATCTAATGGTACTTAGACATTTTTTGGCAGAAAAACTGCTTGAAAGCCAGTCTAGACAAGGGAATTACGTCAACTCCTTAAAAATGGCTAAAACCCTTGGTAATAAAGGATTTATACATTTTTGACGTAAAACCGCCTCCCTATCTATATTTGAGCTTATTTTTGGCAGTTAAGTTGTCTAAGTACCACTAATAAGGGATAATGACCATTAAGCCCTACGGATGGTGTGTAATTTCATTTTTTGCGTAAGTCCTGACTATAATTGCTGTCCAGATGCTAAACTGCTGAGAGAATTATCAGTAACACGACATATACGCCACTCATTCAAAATTGACGCACCAATACGTTCATAGAATCCGATCGCCGGTTCATTCCAATCTAAAACACTCCACTCCAAACGCCCACAGTTTCGGGATACTGCTAACTCTGCCACGTAACTTACCAGTCGTTTCCCAATACCCCGCCCCCTATACTCAGGTAACACAAATAAATCTTCTATATAAATTCCGGGTTGGGTGAGAAAAGTTGAATAGTTATGAAAGAATAAAGAAAAACCAACAGCTTGGCCTGACAATTCAGCGATAATAGCCTCAGCATAGGGACGATGATGAGACTTATCGCTACCCGGTTTACCAAACAAATGAGCTTCCAGGGAAGCAACGTTACCTGTAACAGCATGAGATAATTTCTCATATTCAGCTAGGGCTTTAATTAACTCAAATATTACAGG
Organism: Dapis hubbardiae BLCC-M172; assembly: GCF_050016015.1. Classification (NCBI taxonomy): domain Bacteria; kingdom Bacillati; phylum Cyanobacteriota; class Cyanophyceae; order Oscillatoriales; family Microcoleaceae; genus Dapis; species Dapis hubbardiae. Next base: position 6,735 of record NZ_JBNHEQ010000103.1, on the reverse strand, counting down.
TACATCTGCTGGTGTTGCAGCACGCAACTTTAGTTCATTCAGGGACATAATTTAATACCGTTTCACGGAAGTCATGGATCGAGTGTGTAATTCTGAGGTCTCCATTTTCTGGGGAGTCCTTAAGGAAACAGAATGTAAGACACACTCAGGACAGTCAAAAGTTAAAAGTAAGATTTTATCAGCTAAAACAGAACTTACGCATGAGGTACGAAAAACTAGGACTTGAGATTGCTTCCCTATCGGTCGCAATGACGAAAATACGTTGTACTGCGTAAGTCCTATAAAAAATTGATCAGAGTATTTTAATTTGAGCTAATAGCTGAATGCTATAGGTAAGGAAGAATTGATTGGGAGACAGATCGATGACTAATTTTAGACTAGGAAATGTTTTTCCCACTGTTCCCTATTCCCTACTCCCTACTCCCTATTCCCTATTATCAAAAACGATTTAACCATCCTTTTAAACGTTCAGCCACTTGAGGGCGACGTAACTTTCGCATTGCCTTAGCTTGAATTTGTCGTACTCTTTCCCGGGAGAGATTAATCATCCGACTCACTTCATCTAAAGTATGAGGTTCCCCTGTGATTAAACCATAGCGGAGAGTAATGACATCTTGTTCGCGATCGCTTAACACATGATTTAATACCTCCAAGATATCCTGGCGCATCATCATATCATTCATTTGCGCTTCGGGAGTAGTATTTTCATTATCTTCTAAGAAGTCTAACAGTTCGGTATTTTCATCTGTACCTAAACGATGATTGAGAGAGAGAGTTTTCCGACGAATTTGCTGGAGGTTACGCAGTTGTTGGTGGGAAATTTCTAACGCTTGAGCAATTTCTGCGTCACTGGGAATACGATTTAAACTGCGTCTTAGGTCGCGGTAAACTCGTTTAAGTTTGTTAATTTGTTCAACTACATGAACTGGTAGGCGAATAGTACGTCCTTGATTAGCAATGGTGCGTGTTATTCCTTGACGAATCCACCAATAGGCGTAAGTAGAAAATTTGTAACCTTTCTCTGGGTCAAATTTTTCTGTGGCGCGGTTTAGTCCTAATGCTCCTTCTTGAATCAAGTCTAGAAAAGGCACTCCCCGGTTTAGATAACGTTTGGCAATAGAAACTACTAAACGGAGGTTAGAGCTAATCATTCGACGTTTGGCTGCCCGACATTGATGTAGGCGATGGTCTAGTTGCATTTCTGTCAAACCTGCGGCTGCTGCTACTTCACCTTTTGTCGGCAGTCGCCCTAAGTCATTTGCTAGTTTCTCTGGCAGTTGTTCAAATATGACTAACTCTTGGATCTGCCTGGCTAATTCTATTTCTTCTTTTTGGCTCAAAAGAGGATAACGAGACATTTGCTTAAATAATGCTCCTACTGCATCATCTATATCTTGTTGATTTTCTGGTACTGGGATAGTTACAGCCGATATATTCATACTAGAATCCTCCTGATTTTTATCTTCTTCATGCAGGGATTCGGCAATCATCAAACTCATTTGTTGCATTTGCTCTGGTATCTCTGATTTATTAATGGGGTCTGGTAATTGGATTTGATGCCGATCTGAATTCTCTGGAAGTAGAATTTTCATAGTGTTTTTTTCTATTATATAGTTTGGCAATTGTAAATGGTTGATGAGATACAATCCAAGTGTGATTTTATACCAGAATTTCTCAATTATTACTTAACAATTTAAGTCAATATCAATAACGCACCTAATAGAGATTTGATGTTACCATATTTTACACTTTCTGTCAATAAATAACTAATAACAATCGCAATCTTAAATTACATTTGATTCCATGAAGATTTATCTGCGAACATTTACATAACTAAATAATTACTTAATAATTAATTAACATTTAGTTATTTGTTAAAAGACAAAGAATAGTATCTATTTCAAAGCTTTAATCCCTAATTAGCTGTATTAATCAATACAAATTAGATGGTTTATTCCTAAAGTTTTTTCTTTATTGAATATAATTAAAAGAACTATAATTATGGAAAATTGTAACAAGGTTAACTGCTTTATGGTCTTATTGATGCTGTATAAATTACAGTAAATTTTGGAAATAGAAGTGGATGTGAATACAATTATATTATAACATGATTACAAATACCTATATTTTACCTCTAATACCAATTTTTAATCAAGTTGCTCAAGAGAAGTCAGAATAGTTTTTTCAATTGATTCTCACAAGGGTGAATTTTTTTTGTAATCCTAAATATCTCACGATATTGGTTGGTAAATTACTGTTATTTTCCCCAGATGAATCCCATTTATCACTACTTTTTTTTAGGTGGAAGCTAGCAAAAGCTAAAAATACTGGATAGTGGTACATAGTAATGGTTATGAGAGCATAAACTTGAAGGTTGTGCTATTTCATTTATCAATTATCAGTTATATCATGTGCCCCCTCCGGGGGAGCTACGAATTGCGGATAATTAGTTATAATAAACATTCTTCCTTCTAAATTTCTTCTTTCCCTCCTAACTCCTTCAAATATAATTTATAAGTATTCAACCGAACATGATATTAGCCTCCTAGATCATAACCACCTCTTGCAGAGGAGTTATCCTAAGATAGCTTTGCACCAGCAAAAACGTTTTTCATGTTGCGTAGCAAAACAACATCTCTGGCTGAAGGTAGACGCTTGAAATACTGAAGTTTATTCTTTTCATCTTTTTAAAAAGGGACACATAAGCGTGAAAAAACTATTTAAAATTTACCTAATAAACAATCTTTAAGTGCTAGAATTAGCTCATGCTTGACTTTAAATTAGGAACTACTAAACTAAATGTTAGATTGGATTTCTGCTACTTTTTCCCAATTATTAAAAAATATAGATGCTATCATTTTTTATAGTATTGGAGGTGACCAAGGCATACCACTTATTGTACTTTGGCTAATTAGTGGTGGTCTCTTTTTTACTATCCGAATGCAGTTTATTAATATTCGAGCCTTCAAACACGCTATTGATGTTATTTTGGGTAAGTACGATGACCCCAATGACGAAGGTGAAGTTTCCCATTTTCAAGCTGTCGCTACTGCCCTATCTGGAACTGTGGGGCTAGGAAATATTGCCGGAGTTGCCATTGCTATTAGTTTGGGAGGGCCGGGTGCAGCTTTTTGGATGACGATCGCAGGTTTCTTAGGCATGAGTACCAAGTTTATTGAGTGTACCCTGGCTCAAAAATATCGGATGATTAGACTAGATGGTACAGTTGCTGGTGGACCAATGTATTATCTGTCAATAGGTTTAGCTGATTTAGGACAAAAAAGTTTTGGTCAAGTTTTAGCAGGAATGTTTGCATTTTTCAATATTTTGGCGGTACTAGGTAGTTCGAGTATATTTCAGTCTAACCAGTCTCAAGTCGTCGTTGCTAATGTGCTACCATTTGTTGCTGAAAGAACTTGGGTCTATGGATTGGTTCTAGTATTAATAGTGGGGTTAGTGATTATTGGAGGTATTCAGCGTATTGCTGGAGTGGCTGCTGCTATCGTACCCGCAATGTGTGCCGTATACTTTTTCGCTGCTCTGTGGGTGATTTTGGCTAACTTCACAGCTATTCCTAATGCCATAGCGAGCATTATTCATGGTGCTTTTGTTCCCCAAGCTATGGCAGGTGGTCTGCTTGGGGCGCTAGTCCAAGGGTTCCGACGCGCTGCTTTTTCTAATGAAGCGGGTTTGGGTTTGGCTGCGATCGCTCATGCTACGGCGAAAACTGATGAACCTATCCGGGAAGGTATTGTAGCATTACTAGAACCATTTATTGATACTATAGTCATCTGTAACATGACTGCTTTAGTAGTTATTATTACTGGGGTTTACAATAATCCAGAATTTGCTAATCTTGGTGGTTCAGAATTGACTTTAGCTGCTTTTACTTCTGTCATTGGCTGGTTTCCTTCTGTTTTGACAGTTTGTATATTTTTGTTTGCTTTGTCTACCATGATTTCTAGTAGTTATTATGGTCAAGTTTCCTGGCAATATTTATTTGGAGATCGGAGTGTGATTATATATAAAGTTTTGTTCTTAGTAGGTGTGTTTGTAGGTACAGTTACTAATCCAGAAGCTGTAATTCAATTCGCTGATGCTTTGAAAATAACTCTTGCTTTTCCTACTTTACTTGGTACTTATTTCCTTTGTGGTAAAGTCGCAACAGACCTAGAAAATTATATGAAACGTTTACAAACAGGAGAAATTATTTCAGTAAACTAATCCTCAAGATAGAATTTACATTTGATATAGGAACATAAAAAATTAATTCTCCTATATAAAAGGAAAGGGTCGAACATAGATTTTCTGAAAAAGTTGCTGACACAAAATTTAAACCTATTACATCGATAAAAAAAGTCGGAAAATCATTATATTTTGGGATAGAGCTTCTGATAAAAAAGGAGAAAAGATGCAAGAGTTCCTAATATAATTGAATCAATATTTAGCTACTGAAGACTGGAAAATAAATTGTCATTTTTTGGCTCATTACGCCCCCAAATAAAATTAAATTAAAGCGCTCTGGCTATCCTGAAAAAATCTACTTAGGAGATGTTATTGCTTCTCGAATAATTTCACAATAATTAAGAAGATGTTTGAAGTTTTTTTTGAGTGTAATTTATTTGATTTTCCTGACTTAAAAAAATACGATGTATTTTCCGGTCTCATTTGAAAACCCTATAATTATGGTCAAAAATAATGTAAGCATTCAGCCGTTAGCTCTTAGCTATTGCTTTTAGTGCGTATAGGAAAGCTTTATTAATGGATTCAGAAAAATATGACTACAAAAGCTAGCACCCTTGACCTTAAAGTCTATATTTATTTACACTCCGTCCTTAAGCACAGGTTTTTCTTGCTGATTTCTGACTGCTAATAGCTGAATGCTTACAAAATAATTATTGATTATCCATTGTTCATTATCAATTTTTCAAGAGGTAATTATCTATTATTCATTAATGAATACCCAGGTATATTTTTCTGTTCCTTGTTATATAAATCTATGAAATAATTTTGTACAGGTATTTATAATAGAAAAGTTGAATAATTCCTTGACTATACCTGAAAAATTTAGACTTTCATGGTATAAGTGTTTAGTTAAGAAAAATGATTAACTGGTAAAGTTGAAAATGAAAAGACGAATTTGGCTCTATATTTTCCTGTTTCTGTTAATACCAACTGTTGCTTTAGCATCAGAACCAGAAACAGCAAATAGTTTCATTACAAGCATAGATAAAACTTTTTCAGGTTTTGTAAATGTAATATTTAGCATTCTTTTCTTTAGTATAGCTGGTTTTCCTTTAATTGTTTTATGGTTAATTATTGGTGCAATTTTTTTTACTATTAGGATGCAATTTATCAATATTCGTGCTTTTAAACACGCTATTGATATCGTTAGAGGCAGATATGACGACCCTGATGATCAAGGAGAAATCTCCCACTTTCAAGCTTTGGCTGCAGCATTGTCAGGAACTGTAGGATTAGGCAATATTGCAGGTGTGGCTGTAGCTGTTAGTATCGGCGGACCTGGGGCTGCATTCTGGTTGACGATCGCTGGTTTTTTTGGGATGACCAGTAAATTTGTTGAATGTACCCTGGCTCAAAAATATCGCATTATTAAACCTGATGGTACTATTTCTGGTGGACCGATGCGCTACCTATCCGCAGGTTTAGCAGAAATGGGGCAGAGAACTTTAGGTAAAGTGCTGGCTGTAGTATTCTCTGTATTGTGTATTTCTGCTGCTTTCGGTGGCGCTAATATGTTCCAAGCAAATCAGTCTTATGGAGCTGTTTCTACTGTATTACCAGGTTTACCTAGTTGGGTTTATGGTTTAGTGCTGGTAGTTTTGGTCGGGTTGGTAATTATTGGTGGTATTCAGCGTATTGGTATGGTGGCAGGGACTCTTGTACCTTTGATGTGTTTAGTTTATGTTTTGGCTTCCCTATTTATTCTCCTAGCTAATATTACCGAAATTCCTGGGGCGATCGCTACTATTATTTCTGGTGCTTTTGCTCCCAAGGCAATTGAGGGGGGTGTTATTGGTGTAATTATTCAAGGGTTTCAACGTTCTGCTTTTTCTAATGAAGCTGGTGTGGGTTCGGCAGCGATCGCTCACTCTGCTGCCAGAACTGATGAACCTATTCGTGAGGGTTTGGTTGCACTGTTGGAGCCATTTATTGATACTATTGTTGTCTGCAATATGACTGCTTTGGTGATTGTTATTACTAAGGTATATAATGCTGATGAGTTTGCTGCTTTGCGGGAAGCGAAGAAAGGGGCGGAGTTAACTTCTGCTGCTTTTGGTACTGTTTTGACATGGTTTCCAATTTTATTAGCGATCGCTGTTTTCTGTTTTGCTTTTTCCACGATGATTTCTTGGAGTTACTACGGCGAACGTTGTTGGGATTATTTGTCTGGTGGTAAGGGGTTAATTATTTACAAAATCTTGTTTTTGGTTGCTGCTTTTGTCGGTTCGGTATCTAACCCATCTTCTGTAATTAATTTTAGTGATGCTACTTTACTGTCAATGGCTTTTCCTAATATTTTGGGAGGTTATTTTTTGTGTGGTCAAGTAGCAAAGGATTTGCAAAATTATATGAGTCGTCTCGGAAAAGGAGAGTTTGTAGAAGTGGAGTGAGTTGGATAAAATACCCCTATCCAATTTTCTCAACTTCGGTCTTCTTTCTTCCTTCTTCCTTCTTCCTTCTTCCTTCTTCCTTCTTCCTTCTTCCTTCTTC
>NZ_JBNHEQ010000102.1:4110-32051 GCF_050016015.1 Dapis hubbardiae BLCC-M172 | reverse complement strand
GACCCAATTATTAATGTAACTCCAGGAAGTAACATTACAAATATCAATATTGGGAATGTAAATAATCGAGGTGAAATTAGCGGTACAAAATTTAATGATACGAATACTAATGGAATATTCGACCCTGGAGAAAATGGTTTAGCAAATATTACTTTATATTTAGACTTGAATGAAAATGGATTCTTAGACGATGGAGAACCTCCGACTATTACTGGTATTAATGGTGAATATTCTTTCCTAGATTTACCCCCAGATACTTATATAATTAGGGAAACTCAAAATCCAGAATTTGACCAAACTACTCCCGACCCAATTATTAATGTAACTCCAGGTAGCGATATTACAAATGTCAATATTGGGAATGTAAATAACCGAGGTGAAATTAATGGCATTAAATTTAATGATAGAAATGCTAATGGAATATTTGAACCTGGAGAAAATGGTTTAGATAACTTCACTTTGTATCTTGATTTGAATAACAATACTCTCTTAGATATTGGGGAACCTGCAACTATAACAGATGAATTTGGTTTCTATTCATTTGAGGATTTACCTCCCAATACTTACACAATACGAGAAGTGCAAAAATTTGGCTTCTCTCAAACTACTCCCGACCCAATTGTTGATGTAACTCCAGGTAGTGATATTAATAATGTTAATATTGGCAACTTTAGTGAATTTTCTTTCCTATAGTTTGACCATTTTTTGAATTCAAAATTCAAAATTAAAAGTTCAAAAATTTGGATTCTATAGCTCTACGCATTCAGGTTAGGACATTTCTAAATCCTAAAACCCTTTGACAATTTACTATTCCCTATTCCCTATTCCCTATTCCCTAGCGCGTAGCGCTATAACTTAATTTCAATAATTGTTTAATTAAGGATTCAAACCTCGTTCGTAACTAACGAAAAAATCAAAAATATTTTCCTTATTTCAAGCCTCTGACTTTCCTGCGGAATGCTGCGCAAAAAGGCAGAGGTTATAATTTTGAATTGATTTGACCAGATAAACAGAACTTATTTTCCTAAATAGGAGCGCCGAAGTTGCCAAATTAGCTCCCGATAGAGTTCATTTTTGACTCTATTTCCTCGTTCGCAGTGTTCCAGCTTAATATCATCTACAAAAAACTTAACGATAAAGACTTTGTTAGGGTCCATCGCTGGCCCTCCCACTACCCTAATTTCTTGCATCCAAATTTTCGGATTTTGCCATTCGATTTGTGAGCGTTTAAATCGTTCTTCTAACCATAGGATAAACTCATCGACAAAATCATCAAATCGCGTATCATCAATGGAAAGATTATTCGCTTTTACCAATAATTTATTAGTTTTCCTTTTGAGAAGTTCAATTTTTTGCTCCCAAAATTCAGGAAGTATTTTCCGATCTTCTAACAACAAATCTGTATCTTCTAACCAGGCACTATACCATTCTCTGATTAAACCAATCAAAGAGTCTCCTCCAGGTCTCGCATTATCTCCTTCTTCTAGAATTAATTTTCGTTGATGATTACTTAAAGAATCTGCTTTTTTTAATAAACCAAGTTGCTCACAAATATTCAAACAATTTCCTTGAATAGTAACAATTTCATTGTCTTCTAAACCTTGATTTTCAAACTGTTTTACCTGTTGAGATAAAGCATAAAACCCATCCTCTATTTCCTTTAACTTCTGATTAAGTTTTTGTTCTGCTTTTAGTCGTAGAAAACCCGCTTCTCGCTTCTTTTCTGTTTTTATTCCTGGTTTAGAAAATCCATAAAATTGATTTATAAGTTCAAGTTTACGATCAATTTCTCCCATAGTATCAGGATGTGCTAAAACTACCTTTTCAATTAACTCAATTGCTTGACCAGGTTCAACCATTGACATAATTGGAACTTCAAGTTGATCGTAATAATGAGGAGTAGGACGAGTCAGGTTAACAATTTCTTTTTTTTCAAAGTTTGAGTTGGGAATATAGAGATCGCTGTGGTTGCTAACAACATACAAATGAGTGACTCGTAAACCCACTTTTTTAATAACTGCTAGTTGCCCAGAAGAAAGTAAAATTACATCTCCAAATTGGAAGGGAGTATCTACTAATAAAACCAAACCGCTTAGAAAATTGGCGAGAGAATCTTTGAATGCAAACCCAATAACAAAGGATGCTCCTCCAATAGCGACCCAAAGTCCACTAATATTAATTCCCAAAACTTGTAAGAAAAATGAGGTACCAAGAACATAGACTAAAATTGGTAATATGGTTTCAAGGATGGGAACTAAAACATCATCCCACATAGCTTCTGTTTTGTTAGCATATTCCCTTAAGTAGTACAGAATAACTTGAGTTAAAAGTTGACCGATAATATAAGTAACTAGAGCAATAGTTAGAGCAGTTAATCCTTTTTTTAGCCAAATTTCATAACTGTCGAATTCAAACTGAGGAATTAATAATATTTGAATCCCGACAAAGAGTGTAATTAGTAATAAAGGTTTGCGTATAATTTTTAAAGTTGTGATGGCTGCATCTGAAGATAATTGACGAAATAAAGGAGGAAGAATTACAAATGTTATCAAATATAGTATGGCAACTATCGATCCTAAAGTTGCTAAAATTTCTAATATTTTATTCAGTTCAACCATATTAACCTGTTTAATTTATAAAAAATAAGCTTTTTAATTTTTGGATTGTATTAGTTTATTTTACCTACAAAATGTGAGCTAAAATAATTAGCATCATAGCCTTTCAAAAAAATCCCTCATACGAGAAGTGTAAAAATTTAGCTTCTGTCAAACTACTGTTGATCCAGTTGTTAATATAGCTTCTGGCAGTAATATTAATAATGTCAATATTGGCAACTTTAGTGAATTTCTTTTCAATAGTTTGACACTAGAAAGTTCTAGTATTAGTGAAATTTAAGTATTTGACTTGAATTTTCGTGGCAAGAATATCTCAAACAAGGAAAATTGCTTGAAGTCTAGTCAGATGGATTTATATAGAATAGTAGTAGGGATGCTACTTATTCTCACCCCATTGCACCTCTTAATAGTCGTTTCAGTTTAGATTGAGACCAGTGTTTCTTGTCTTGAAAGGATTTCATCCTTATTTGAAATGACTATATATAGCAAAAGGCTGAGGGCGCTATGCTGAAGGAAAAATCCTGCTATGTCTAAGTTTTAGGCAATTGAAATGTCCTAACAGTAATGGAACTGCTATACCAAATCTAACTTATCCTCATGGCAAGCTATACATCCTGAAAAAAAGGTGTTAGGTAGTACGCAAGTTTTAGGTGTTATGGGAGTTCAAGAAAAATACCAAAGTATGAATAGTTGTCACATGCGCAGGATAAATTATTGATAAACGTTATTACATCCTCAGCTTGAAACGAGAAAATGAAAATTTTCTTAAGCTACAAAAAAAGAGAGAGGATGATTGAGTTGCAGCTAGAAAAAAATCGTGATACTATAAATATATTGGGGTTACTTCGCCCCTATACATGACTTTTTATTCAACGCAAAAATTCAATTGATGGGCAAAGCGGAATCAGGTCAGATGAAAGAAAAAGGTTTTGCTGCGGAACATAAAATGCAGTAGGGATGCTATCCCCATCCCTTATCTAATCGCCTCAACCTTAAACCACAAAGTTATCATTTTATGAAGCTCGAGAAAAGAGAGAGGATTGTCAAGTTGCACCTAGAAAAAAATCGTGATACTATAAATATATTAGGGTTATCTCGCCCCTACACATGACTTTTTATTCAACTATAAAACATCATTAAAGTTATAAATTACTATATAAATAAAACCCTCTGCCTATCTTTCAATGACGATAATGAAGAGAAAAAATATTACTCCGAAAGAAACTAAAGAGACTGTTGATATTTCACTAAAAGTTCAGAGATATAATCATAACCATCCACTCCAATAACAGGCAAAATTTCTGACCGTTTCCGATTTAAAATCTCATTAAAATCTTCTCCCAACTGACCCTTCAAGACAACCATCAAACCAGCAGTTTGTCGCCATTCATTAGCACCAATTTGCTCCAAAAGATACATACCCAAACAACCAGCAAAAATAGCTTTCTCCAAATTTTGCAAACTATAGTAAGCCCGAGCAAGATAAGCCAAATTCAAACCTTGCAAATATAAATCTCCAGAATATTGAGCAGCTTGCCAACCCCCAGCTAAATATAACAGAGCATCTTCAGGTTTTTCTAATACCATAAATGCAATTCCTAGACTACTAAAACAAAGAGACCTACTCTGACCATCCCCCAAAATTTCTGACAATTTCAAACCCTGTTGTAGATAATTAATCGCATTTTCATAAACCTCAGTTTCCATCACCTCTTTTTGTCTAGCTTGGAAAACTTCACTAAAACCAAAATTAGCTAAAGCATTAGCTTCCCCTCTTTTATCCCCTACTTGTCGGGAAAACATTAACGCTCTCTGACTATAATTAATCGCCTCACCATAATCCTTTATCGCTACAGAAGTCCGACTCAAATGATTCAAATTAGCAATTTCACAGGATTTATCCTCCGTCTCTTGAGCAATTTCTAAAGCTTTTTTATGAAATTCCATCGCCTTTAAATATTGCCCTAAAGTCTGCTGAGAATAACCCAATAAAGTTAAAATTCTTCCCTTAGCTTGAGTACCTTGAATTCTTTGCAAAGGTTCATCTAAATAACTCAAAGCATTTTGTAAATATTCTCCAGAAAAAGAAGCAAAAATTCCACCATAGAGAGGAAAATATTCTCGTTGATAAAAGGCGCGGAGAATTTGCAATGTTACCTGAAAACAAGAATTACTTAAACTAGGTCTAGCCTGAAAACCATCAGCTAACTGACACCAAATAGCAGCAAAAGTTAAAAAAGTAGAAATAGATAATTTTGCTCCTACCTTAGCATCATAAATTAACTTATCAAACCATTCTACTAATCCTCTTTGTAAACATTGTAAAATTACCGCCAACTCAACTAGATCGCTCGCTTCAATACTAGCTTTCCCAGCAAATTCTACCACAGATTTTTCCAAAGCAATAGTATTAAATAAACCCTCTGGAAAAGAACTATTTACCTGTTTTGACCATAATACCCAAGGTCCCCTCTGTTCGGGTGTCCCACCAAATCCCAGTTGTCCTCGACTTTGGTCATATATCCAACTTACTAAATAAGGTTGCAGTCTTTGCCAAGCTTCTAGACCTTTATTAATACCAGTGGTAAATTGCTGCAAATCTTTTTTCAGGTCTGGGTCAGTAGTTTGGAGTTGTTGGTCTTGTAGAGTTTGGCCAAGTTTTTGTATTTGGTTAAGGGTAAGAGGTTGTTTTTGGTTAGGATCAATAGCATTAAGTAAACTTGTCAGACGTTCCCTAGTTTCTGCATTAATAATTTGTTGTACAGATGTGGCGATCGCCTCTTGAGTTTGATGTTCTTTTTCCCACCTTTCCCATTCTCCTTGAATAGTTTTTAATGCTCGTAAACGACGATTAGCTTTTGCTTGTTTTAACTCATCAGCTTCCGTATCTACCTGATTTTTAATAGTTTGAAAACGTTCATCAAAACAACGTTCAAATATTTCTCCTGTACCACTACTAATTTCTTTAACAAGCATTTGATATACCTGTTCTTTGGAACGAATTTTACCTTGAAGAGTAATTTCTATAATATGGTCAATGAGATTTAGATAGCGTTCTTGCCAAGAAATAGATTCTGTCATTTTAGTTATTAGTTGTTATCTTATTTATTTGTCTTAAATTATTTGTTAAAAAAACTGTAGGAGTTTGGTCTCCAAACACAACCAGAATAAAATATAGCAATCCTATTTTATTCATGGCAAAAATATTACCGCTTTTTAGGCACAAGGCAACAGGCAAAAGCTAGGAATTTCAACTTTTTTATTTACTTTTTAATTACCCGTAGCCTATGGGTGGATTGCTATATTTAACAATATAATATTCAAGCATAGCAAAGTTTTTAGTAATATCAAATATAGCAATCCTATTTTATTCGTGGCAAAAATCTTACTAATTTTTAGGGAACACTTAACTAGGAACAGGGAACAGGCGAGAGTTTCAAGTTTTTTATCTACTTTTTGATTACCCGCGACCTATTTACAATTGCTATATAGCAATCCTAAATCCTAGAAACCTGGTTTGTATTAAATGCCCTACCATATTAACATCTATATCCCATAAACCCGGTTTCTTATCAAACTTCAAACAAGTCCAATTAATCCTAGAAACCTGGTTTGTATTAAATGCCCTACCATATTAACATCTACATCCCATAAACCCGGTTTCTTATCAAACTTCAAACAAGTCGAATTAATATAATTACTATTAATCAATATCTCCATATTATTTATTAATTATTTCAGTGATGTGCAATAGCTTAATTAGTCAGTAAGCAAATCTAGAAATCTATCACTATAAACATCTTTTCAAACATTTCATTAACCATATCTTCCATATTATGTATATTTATAGCATTCGGTCCTTGAACAAATTCTTGTAAAGTAATTTTCTTATTCTTAAAATCTTTAACAAAATCACGCAAATTTTTCAAAGACATTACCTCCAATTCTGCTTGTTGTAACAAATCTTCCATCAAATCTTCTCCATTTTTCTTAGCTTTCCGATACTGTTTAACCATATTACCTTGAGGAGTATTTTTTACCTCCCGTAATTCAGCTTTAACTTGTTGATACTGTTGAGATAATAATTCAATTTCTTTCCCTAAACGTTCACATTCTTTTTCACTATCATTTTGGTGAAAATTCACTTTTTCTTGATTTTTCTCCCGTTCAATTTCTAGTAACCTAGCCAGATCGCCACTTTTATAAGCAATATTAATTTCTTTCATTATTTCCGTATAGAGAATACGAGTTTCATCGTCCGTAGCTTTATCAGGATGAAACTTATCAGCTAATTTCAGGAAAATTTTTCTTAAATCTCTACTTGGACGTGGTTGAGAAATATCTGGTTGTTCATAGAATTTAGAGTGATTTTTATCATCATAATAATTATCTCCAAAAAAGTCTTTCTCAGTTGAATCTTCCGAATTATATTCAACATCATCTTGAAAATTTGCTGATGATGATTGAAAAAAATAGTCTGGTATTAGAGAAATTCTCCCTGTTAATTGTAGAGTTCGATAAATATCTATAATTTCTTGCCTTTGGCGTTTTCCTAAACGTTTCTTACTTAGAATTTTCTCAAAGAGACTATGAATTTCTCGATCCAAGGTATGAATTTTTTCATCGAAAGGTCTACTTTTATGAGACATTTCTTGACTCAATGTTTGTATTTGTTGAGTGAGGTTAGATAATTCAGTTTTTTTACGTTTGATTTGAGTCAGAAGTTTTTTGTGCTTTTGATGAAGAAAATTTATTCTAGCATGAGTAGAAGAAAATGATAGAGTATTTTCTTGAGATACAGAATTATAGGTAGCTATTTTTTTAGTTTTTATTGGCATAATAAATTGTCTTGACAATTATTTTAGCAATAGAATCTTTTATAGTTTATCGTGATTTACTCAATGTGTCATCTTAGTCAGAATTACAGCGCTTTTCAGATTGATAAACCACATCGTCATATAAAATCCGGTTATACAGTAATCGCAAAATTACTTCCTCTTATATATATAATGTTCTATTGAATACGAATTTAAAAATTCATGCTATTCAAATCCTTTCTTTATCCTGACTCCTGACTCCTGACTCCTGACTCCTGACTCCTGACTCTTAGAGCGATACGATAACTAATTACCCGGATTATATATCACAACCAAAACCTTGTAGGGACGTTCCATGGAACGTTCCCACTGTCGTCTACTGAAATGAAAACCGCTGTAATCTCATATTCAAAGTAGTTGTATGCTATGTCTTTGTAGAATATAAAAAGCTTATACCGTTTCACCGAATTCAAAAGTCAAAAGTCATGCATTAAGATTTTATAGACTCATAATTCTGACGCTACAGTAGTTTCAGGAAATTATTTCACATCTAAAGTTTGAAACTATTTGTGACATTTTTAAAGTGAATTGGTATTAATATCCAACTTTTCTATTACAGAATTACCAACTAGATTGGGCAAGAGGTTTCCCGTTATAATCTCTGTAACGGAAGAGAATTTCACATTTAATATTAGACATCTCAAATAATAAAAAATTGAATAAATTATCCCACAGAAATTATCAATTATTTCCCACTACTCCCTCTCTTCTGGAGATATCTATTATTTATACCATTTTGAAAAAAGAATGTTAGGAATAATAATATCATGTCCGGATAAGAGCGTGATAAAAAAACTTTCTCATGCATATACTTTCTTTCTCCCCTCTTTCCTCCTGACTCCTGACTCCTGACTCCTGACTCCTACCTTTTTATTTATAACTATTCAACCGGACATGATATAACAACTATTAAAAGCTTTTACGGTAAATGTTAATTTGACAAAAAAGACAGTTACAACATAAAAAATAGTCTCAAATTGATTCATTTTGACCCCTGTACGGACGATTTCCTACGGAATGCTTTGCTACGCACATGAAACGCAAACACAAATCGCCCCTTACGACTCCTGACTCCTAAGCAGTAACCTAAATATTTATAGGGATTTATTAATTTGGTATTATACAGTAATAACACAAAAAAAACAGGGGATGCCAATCCCCTGTAGCCAACAGATTTACCAACAATATGCTTTTTATTCTTCAGTAGTATTTACATTAACCTTTACAGGTTGTGCCGCTGTCATTTTTTCGGCTTTGACTTCAGCTACTAAGTCTTCTAGCATTTCTCCAGTTTCACTTAAAGCAGCTTTGCTTTTTTCATAAAGTCTTATTCCACCTTTAAGAGTTGCCTTAGCAACTGGTTTCAGTACAGGAACTAATATCGGTGCTATTGCTACAGCGCCCAAACTAAATACTACTGTAGATAGATTTGTGTGTTTTACTGTTTTTAGTATGCTTGACATGATCAATCTCCTTTTACCTACATTAAGTGATGAGTATTTCCAGTCATGCTTCTTTGAGTTATGCTACTTGAGTTTATTTTGGAGATGCTGAAGTAGTTAAGTTGGCTTCTTCTACTAACTTAGCCAGATAAGGAAGCATATCTAGATGAGGTTCATGGGCGATCGCCACTGAAGCTGCCGAACGGTTAATTCGGACATTTGTCACTCCATCAGTGCTTAAAATTAATTGTTCTAGTTTCTGGGCGTAGTCTACATCATTACCAACTTGTGGTACTTGTAACCTTACTCGCCCCTGGGTAGAATGAAGCACTTGAAATGAGGGTGCAACAGTGGGAGTTAAATTTTGCTCTGTTGTTAACTCGCCCGACTCTGGTTTTAGCTGTTCCATTACCCCTCTAGTCAACTTCGATGTTATTAGGGTAACTGGTATAGTTCGCCAACCGGAAATCCCCAAATTTCGGTTGACAAGCATACAGACAGTTATGGGAATTAGAGAATCTATTAAATCTGCTGTAAATTTCACCGTAGGATTTACAGGTTGTGATAATTTATTTTCTACTGCTTCTGTTGTCGGCGATATTAATGCGGGGGTGCGTTCATCAATGTTTAAATCCTTCAATATTTTCCACAACAGAGACAAAGACATAGTGCTGACATCGAAACTCACAACTAAGCTACCGGTGCTATTATTTAGTTTCACCTCGTAGATACCTTCATGCTGCTGTAATTGTTGAGCTATTACTTTGAGGGTAGGAATATCAATATTTTTACTACAAGCCTTTAAACGTACACGCCCAGGAGTGTTATGTACTACTTGCATCGCTATATTTGTTTGTCCTGTAGTTACGTTGGCCATTGCCCACCTCCCTGATGTCTAAAGAGCTACTTTAATCTGGATTTATAAATACTAATTGACAGTTACAAATTCCATGTTGAACCCAGATTAACTATTTCTTACTCTATTCATATATTAATACTATTCATCCAAAAAAAGCAACCCTTGTTACAGTTATTCATATTTAGCTTATTAGAAAAAATTACTATTAATCTAGAAAACCTTGATTTAAAAGAGTATTCTAACGTTTAGAAGAGTAATATCAAATCATAAAAATAATTCTCTACTTGATTAATCTATTGAAAAGACTCGGAGCTGCGAATTCCTTTATTTTTAGCTAAGTATTTATTCTCAAGCAACTTAAATAATATATCAGATAAGAAATCTTAAACAGTTGTCATTCGGACCAGGGAAGCAATCTCGAAAACCTGGGAATTGCTATCTTAGTGCTGCTATGCGCAAGTCATACATTCAAAACTCATGAATTGAGTGTGTAATTCTGAGGTTTCTATTTCCATTTCCATTTCCATTTCCTTCAGAAACGGTACGCGAACGGAATTTAAGGAACACTCAAGATAATGAATACTTTTGATTGGTAAACCTTTGAGGATAAAGAAAATAAAAAAATTTCCTTTTAGTCAATCCTCTCCTTATTTAAGAAGAGGTAATTGTTAACTGCTGAACCAAACTCAATTAAGTAATTTAATCATCAGTATTTTAACTTAAATACTTTAGCTTAGTATTTTCAAAAAGACTCATAAAAACTACTTGTTTAGAAGAGGGTTGGGTTAAGAGGCAATCGCTCTTTTATCATATTTATCAGAAAAAAGTCTTTACCTTGGTCCCATACCCTATTAATCCTACAATTCTAACCAGTTTTCTTAATTTTATTTGGAATCCAGCTTAATACCATATAAATTAGTCCCAGGTAAATAGTAGCTGTCAGTAAAATGTAGAAGCAATCAAAGTTAATCATTATGGACACTCCCTAGTTGTAATTTTATTTTCACTCCCTACACTTTTATTATTGCTTGAATTTGAGATAATAGCATCCCCTAATTTGGTATATCAATATGGTAAAAACCGGATTACCCAGTTAGGTTAATTGGATGAAATTGTGCATCTGTACTTGTATCCTCTCAAATTAAATATAACCTAAATAACCAATATTAATTAGTGACTATTATCACGAGTTATATTATTACAAATCATTTTTCATTTATTTTTTGATGATATAATTTATCTGTACAATGATTATCTACATTAAAGGTAATAATATATAAAAAAAACTAATATTAACTATGAAAAAATATTATATTTTAGGAGGAGTATAAGCTGAAAATTGGAAATCAATATTAATTTGAGTATTCTCCCTAATGTTTAGTATGGGAAATAGATTTAGTTGAGATGAATTCAGAAAAATGCAATCAGAAGTAAGATTAAGAGTAGCAGTATTAGGATTATTTGTGGCAGATGCTCAAGTGTTATTACTGCATCAAATGACAGACCCACAGCCTAATTGTTGGGACTTACCAGGAGGTGGTTTGCAACCAGAAGAGACCCTAATGGAAGGACTAGCACGAGAGATAAAAGAAGAAACTGGGATTACAGATTTTCAAGTAGAACGACTGCTGACAATAGCAGAGGAATTTTTTCCTGAAGGAGAAGGGAAGCTACTTCATGCTTTAAATATTATTTATCAGTGTAGAGTCGAACCGAAACCAACCAAGCTTAGTAGTGACGATCCAGAAGTTGGACCTTTAGGAATTCAGTGGATAGCGATCGCAACTCTGAGACCGGAAAAGTGTTCAAACAGAGCGTGGGAAGCATTGCAAGCAGCAGGTTTAGTTTCAACTTGAGGAATTTATCAAAATTTAGACCTCCCCAACTTGCTACCCTTCACAGGGGATAACCTAGAAGGGGAGAGAGTTTAACTATGATTGATTAATCAGAATTGATATAAAACAAACTACTGAATACTAACACTAATTAGGGTTTGGGGAAAAAGCCTTATGGGTGAGGGTAGGAGTCAACCCACTCCTAAGCCAACCCTCCCTCACCCCTTCCAGGAGGGGAAGTCAGAAGTCAGGGGAATTATAGAGGAGTTAGTCGGAAGAATTTTCCCTTGATTTTTTCGTCCTCGCCCGATTAAAATGCTAACTTTTTGCAGATCTAGAGACCAAAAAGCTGGCACTTTTTTCGACCTAAAAAGGCTAAAACCTTTATCTTTCAATGCTTTGAGATTTAATCAGCAAGCCCTAATTTAAAAAAAAATTCACACATCACATCCAATTGCTAAAGCAGTTTTTCTAGTTGCTGCCAAAGATGCCTCTAATATTGGTTTTCCTAAATCTTTCACCTGTTCAACTAAAGCTGCTCCTGCTACTTCTGGAGAACCAGCATCAAAAGGTGGTGCAGGGTTGTACTCCAACAACAGTTGAATTGTTTTCGCCATTTCTTCCCCACAAAGTTGACTCGCAACCGCCAGTCCAAAATCAATACCAGCCGTTACTCCACCCCCAGTAATTCGGTTTCGATCAATAACAACTCGTTCTGTTCCTACTTCAACTCCTAACATTGCTAACTGGTCGCGAAAAGCCCAATGACAAGCAGCTCGGTAGCCTTGCAGTAATTCAGCAGCAGCTAATATTAGAGAACCAGTACAAACTGATGTAACAAACTTGGCTGTTTTTCCCTGCTCTCGTAAAAATTGTAAAACCTCCTGATCCTGCATCATTTCAATTTGTCCTGGACCTCCAGGAATACAGAGAACATCTAAATTTGGACATTGCTCGAAACTGAGAGTAGGCAAAATTGTCAAACCATTAGCACTGCGAACGGGTTCTAAGTTTTTCCAAAGCATTAGCACCTTAGTATTCGGAATAAATGAGAACACTTGAAAAGGTCCTGTTATATCAAGTTGAGTCATATCTGGATAGATAACTAAACCAATCTGATATTGCTCAGTCATATCTGTCATAATTTAATGTATATTGTTTAGGTTAACAAAACTAGGTTATCCTAAAAGTTAGAGCAATTTTGGAGTTAGTGAGGTACAAAATTTTTTTATTTGTTAAAGACTGGAAGTCTATTGGTAATTCTGGTAACACAAGCATCCTGCTTGTTACAGGCACCGAAGCTTGAACTGCAAATAACTGTACCTCACCATCCTCAAAAGTGCTGTACCATCCTCAAAAGTGCTGTAATTCTGAAGCTAGTATCCAAGTGGGTACTTTTGACCGAAAATGTAGTAGGATATAAGCTCAAAGTTAAATTGCTACAACAATAAGTTTGGGAACTAAAATTATCGAAAGTTTCAATGGCAGAAAATATTAATATCAGAACAGCAAACTCACAAGAAAGTTCCCTAATTGCCAAACATATTTATGTAATGTGGCAAGATATTGGTGTTCCTAAAGACTCTCTTCAATATAACTGGTTAGAAATCACAAAAGAATATATTGATAAAGCTAGGCAGCAACTATTTTATCAAGCCTTTCTTGCTGATATAAATAATACAATAGTTGGTTCAGTTAGCTGTCAAATATTGCCTGATTTGTATCCCAATATCCTCAAACCAGAATATCGAAAACAGGGTTATATTTGGGGAGTTTATGTTGAACCAGATTATCGCCGTCAAGGAATTGCTAAAAAATTGATGGGAGAAGCTATTACTTACCTCAAATCTCTTAGTTGTACTCAAGTTATTCTTCATGCTTCCCCTCAAGGCAAATTTCTATATCCTCATCTTGGCTTTGATGAAAATAATGAAATGAGGTTAGACTTATAGTAAGCATTCAGCATTCAGAAGTCAGGTATCAGCTTAATTTATTGCCTTTTGAGTAGGAATTAGTATTGATAGATTTAAGGAGAATTAAAAGTATTGGAAAAAAATTGACCTTAACCGAGATAATGTATATTTATTATTTATGAAACAGCTAAAAGCTAACTGTTAATAGCGGAATGCTTACAAATTATATTTCTTTATTTTTATTTGAAAATGCCAAAAAAACAAAAATTTCCTTATCTTCTTGGTTCTAAATGGACAGCAACTAAAAAAACTTGGGGATGGCGACATTTCCAAGTAGTAAATCGTAAAAATCAAGGTCAATGGGTATTTGCTGAAATGGTAGCATCCTGTGACTCAACTGTGAGATTTTGGCTAAATGCTAAACAACTAAAAGACCGCTCTCTTTGGCAACCTGGATGGCAATCAACCCAAGAGTTAGAACCTCTTGAATAATAAAATATGGATACCAGTTTATGAGATTGTTTTCTTTCAGTCTGTTTACAGTAATTCCCGCTGTCTGTGAACTACACATTTAGCGGGCAACATGCCCGCAACACAATAATTTTACTATTCACGCCTTGTACATAATTGATATTGATGCGAAATATGCTGTCATTCCCAATAACATAATACTATCTTTAACTTCAAAATTTTATAGCTATTTCTCCAGAAACTCTAACAAATTTTTACTCAATAAAAATTATTTAAAATGGATTATGAACATCTAAAAAAGGCAATTAAATTATTAAGAGAAGCCACCAAAAATCTAGAATATGTTGTCAGTAAAAAATCTACAATTTCCGCAAATAATCAAACAGTTGAAACTGCTAAAGAAACTATCAAAAAAGCTATAGCAGAAATGTCTGCTGCGGTAAATCCTCCAGTCACAAATCATATTCCCGATGAATTTTTAGCCAAAGCAGAAAGTTTAGGTATTCCCTTAGATGATATTGAAGTTATAGTTGCTATTTCTGAACATCATCCTAGTCAATTAGCGGGTGTATTAGCAGAAATTGAAAATCGGGCAGAAAATATTAGACGTAGGCGAGAATATTTTCTGATCCGATTACCAGAAATGCCAATAGAAAAATTAGGTTCTCGACTACCAATTGTCAAAGTTACTGATTTTAATTGGCCAGAAAAACCGATTTCTAAAGAATATCGAGAGGCAATTAAAGCTAAATACAAAATTGATAGACTGATGAAAAAACGATCTGATTCTAGAACATCTATTTTTGCCAAAATTCAAGCTGCCGAGGAATATTTAGGTCAATCTCAACCAGGGGAAAATGATTTAGATTTCGATGAAGAAATCCCATTTTAAGTAAGCATGGTAGTAATATTGCTAGGACTTACACAAAGAAACCCATTTGCTACGAAAAATCGCTGCAACAATAGACATCTAGGAAAAAACTGGTTTCTAGGTGTTCGTGAATAAATTCTGATTGCTAATCTAATTTGTCTCATTGAACGTAGAATCATCAATGATGAGAATCTCCCGCTAAATATTTGTTATAGTGGCAGAATATGTCATATCAAATACTGTAAGTCTGCAGCGACTGGAACAGAGTGGAAGGAAGTAGTCTCAAGGTTTTAGAGATTGCTTCCTTTCAGTCGCAATGACAACTTTTCAACCGGATTCTATAATCAATTAGCAATAAATCGGACCACCGTTTTCATGCAAAGCTTCTGTGTAAGGTCCACCAACGTTTTCAAAGGAAG
This sequence comes from Dapis hubbardiae BLCC-M172, assembly GCF_050016015.1. NCBI lineage: Bacteria > Bacillati > Cyanobacteriota > Cyanophyceae > Oscillatoriales > Microcoleaceae > Dapis > Dapis hubbardiae. The sequence goes on along the minus strand of NZ_JBNHEQ010000102.1, from coordinate 16,749 downwards.
CTCTAGTGATAATAGGAGGCTGAGGAGGCTGAGGAGGCTTAGGAGGCTTAGGAGGCTCAGGCAAAGGATGACCCCCGGTTTCACTTCCTGGACAAGGAGCAGAGATGCACACTATGTCATCAGGAGGAATATATCCCCCTTCTTCACCTAAAGCCATAGTAGAAACAGATCCCCCTTCTTCACCTAAAGCCATAGTAGTAGCCTCACCTTTATATCCACCGCTGATTTCGGCAGCTTCTTCATCTGTTAACTGCTCTTCAATGTCTAGATTTACGTCTTCTAGGTCAGAAATATTGAGAGAAAAAGGATGATTCAGATTCATACAAAACTCCTAATTTTTATTAGTACAGGAATACATCAAGTCCGCAATTAGACAGCAGGATCTGCTGCCTGACGTACCTTCTCTGAGGGAGCGTAGTCATCTGTGATGACTTGCGGACATCGGTTACAGGCAGCTTTACCTTCTTGCTGCCACCAACGACAATTTCGGCGGATAGAACAGGGTGGTAAATCTTCTGTCACCACAGGCAATTTCTCCACAACTCGCATTGCTAAACTGCAGTCCTTGCCATTAAAATGCTGACAGCCAGATTCTATGCAGGATGTCGCGGTTCTAAAAATCTCCCCTGGGGTAACTGGGCTAGCCTTTGCTATCAGTTCTTCTGTCATGGGTAGGGGTTGCTTAAGATAATCTATCCGGGGTTCCGTCGGTGTTCCACCGACTACACCGAAAACAACACCATTCACTGATTCTGGTCTAGCACTAGGGCAAAGGGTAGTTCGTTCAGCAGTAATATCTTCCATGAATTTAGTCTCCACCAAAATAGTATTTTTGACACTTGAAGACTAAAAACTAAGCAAGTTTTTCTTGATCTTCTGGTACTGCAATTAGCCCAACTATAAGTGGCGGACAAATTGGCTTAATAGGAGGCTTAATTGGATAGCACACAGGCTCAATTGGCTTAATTGGATAACAAATCGGCTTGAAGCCAGCTATTACAGGTTTTTGTGTTTCTAAACTCAGACCACCCCCAATACTTTTGGCTTCATCATCGGATAAAGTTTCTACTAATCCTCTTCGTGCTACCGCATTGTCAATTGCATTATCAATTAGGTCATTAATTTCTAATTTACGGTTGGACTTTTTGCTTTCTTGCATTTTTATTTTCCTCCGAATTGTTAACTACTTTTTGTCTATAGAAATAGAACTAGAATTAGAACGAAATTTTGCAGAACTGCGAGAACTAGAATTCAGATTAGCTATAACTTGATACTGTTCCATAATGGTTCCTTCAAGAATGACGATATCGAGCAGGGTAAAAACAGACGCAGTTTCTATACCGTTTCACTAAATTGAGAATGCCAGATTTGATAGGCTAAAAACTTTTATAAAACAACAGTTTCAGGCAATTATTTGACATTTAAAGTTTGAAACTATTTGTGATATCCTTAAAGTGAATTGGTATAGCACAAAATTCTCAGGCGGAACAACCGGGCTGAGTTCAATTTGAGCGCTTCAAACAACTTGATTTTGTTTGACTATTTTAATCTAACCAGAATAATTAGGGAGAGGTTGCCAATTTGGCAGATTTATTTGCCAAAAATAGACTAAATTTTATCGGGTTTTGAAGGCATGAAAAGCGGCTTAATTTTCAAAAAATAAGCTATTTAGAAGTTAGAGTCATTGATATATTATAGGTCTACATCTTCTAATAAAAGTCTTTTTTACCAAAAAATTAAGGTATAAAGTCTCTCCATCCATGGAGAAAAAAGAAAAAAAATCTTTTTAGCCCAATCCTATTTTTTATCAGAAGAGTTCATTAATGGATAATTACCTCTGGTTAAAACCGAGAGGATTGAATATAAGGAAATATTATTTCTTCTTTTCCCCTATGGGGGGAGGCTAAAAAAGCTGAATTATTTAATTAATCATTAATAATTGTTAATTATTCGGTAATTATTAATTATTAATTGTTGAAAGATTTTTGGCTTTGACTTTTGATTTTTGAAATTGAGTGAATTTCAAAGTAGAGATTTTTTCTAGGAAATCAGTCTCAATTTCAGTTATTTTGAACATTGTGCTATTTTTTAATTTCCCCTACCGGCAGCAAGATAACCACCGTCTACAGGCAATATTGCACCTGTGATGAACAAAGCTTCATTTGAAGCTAGAAATGCTGCTGCTGCCGCAAATTCTTCAGGCTTACCAATCCGATTCATAGGATGCATTGCACATACAGTATTATAGGTTGTCGGATCGCTGAGCCATTGTTTTGTAAGCGGTGTGGTTATAACACCCGGACAAATACAATTTACTCGGATGTTTTCATGAGCATGGGCAACTGCCATGTGTCTTGTTAGATTGATCACTCCACCCTTAGCTGACTGGAATGCCATTCCTTCAGGCGAACCCCTCATCCCTCCAATAGAGGATACATGAATTATAGCACCACCACCGACTTCCCGCATTTGCGGAATAGAAAACTTGGAGCTTAAGTATGCTCCTTTGAGGTCTGTATTGATTACTTTCTCCCAAACTTCCACTGATGTATCTACAACAGTTTGACCTCCACCATGAATTCCGGCACTGGTAACAAGTACATCTAGGCGACCAAACTCATTGACAACTTGCTCTACCATCTGCTTGCAATCAGACTCTTGTGTCACATCACATTTGATATCAATTGCCTTACTACCCAAAGATTCAATTTCCTGGCGCACCTTATGGGTCATTTCCACTCTACGTCCAGCTACGCCAATGGAAGCTCCCTCCTGAGCTAATCGAATTGCGGCGGCTTCTCCTAAACCACTTCCTCCGCCTGTAATCAGTGCGACTTGACCTTCAAAACGTCTAGATACTTTCATTACTTTTCAACCAGTTCCTTTATCTTAATGTCAAGCGCTCTCACATGAATATTAGACCACTCTGTTGGCATTCCCCAATATTGAAATAGACCAAAACTAGCTTGGGTAATTCTCGGAAGTTTTCCATTGAGGTGTTTGTTATACTCTTGACACACCCAAACATTCGGTTCGGGGTTACCTTTCTTCCAAATGCGAAACCTTCCGCAATTGACTCCCTCGTCCATAATTACTTGATGCCTCACACTGTAGGTGACCTCAGCCCGGATCGGAAGTTGGAATTCCTTTTCAGTCTTAATGACCCATGAATCTTCCTTATCGTATAGGCAGTCTCCCCAAGCAATCCAAATTTGAGGCCGTCCTTTATTATCAAGGGTCGCCAGTCCTGCAGTGGAATAACCGGGTTTAATTCCTAAATCCGGGGATTGTTCTATATGTCCGGCAAAAAAGTCGCTTAATCCCAGGAACCAACTATTTTCATTACTGGCAAACCTCACATCATAGGTAGCTTCCTGGCTGCCATAAGGAGAACCGAGTAGTAGGAGAATATCAGAACCGACTGGCTCCCGCGAACAAATCGCATTTTTTTCGCGATTGATATCAAAGTTACCATCCACAACTTGGGCAATTTCTTGAATGTTATTGTAACTGCTCAGATTTTGCAAATTCAGGGGGAGAGGTAAGGGCTGAGAATTCCAGTGGAATTCAGCATCCAGCACCTCAACCTCTCCCTCCCCATCTTCAATTTGAATTCTAATACTATTCCACCCTTCCTGAAGTGCTGGGGTATCAACCGGGATTTCAATGTTGAAGTGACCTGGTAGATTTAGCAATCGCAGTACTGATGGGGTTCTAGTTCCCCAGGGATACTTAGGTTCTCCTAACTCCGGTTCTGGTTCTACATAAAAATGTATTGGCGAGCCACCGTTTAGCAGGTAAACTGAACGCACTATAGGCAGCTTGGCATCTGTCTTTCCCTGAATATTAATATCATTGTGTCGCCAACGAAATTGTTGCCGGTTGCCCTGTAGTAGTTGAATCATAAATTCTGTAAGTCTTTTAAGTTTATAGATAAAGTGACATATTGATTTAGTATTTAGTCTGACCTTTACTAAAGTAGTCCTTGGTAGATAATGATAAAATCACGGAGTTCAACATCATTAGGATTCAACTCCAAAGCTCTTTGATAGCAACTTAGCGCATCCTCAAACTGTCCCTGTTGTTGGAGTGCTTCCCCCAAGTTGTAATGAGCACTAGCTAGAGTTGGCTGTAGGACTATAGCCTGTTGATAGCAAGCAATGGCATTCTTCAAATTACCTGCTTTTTTCTGATTCATGCCTAAATCATTGTTCAAACCTGCGTAGTGTGCTTGTTTTTCTGCTGGGAGTTTTCCTTGGGTATAAAGTGCGTTAGCCAAATTCACATCAGCTTCAGTACAATCGGGTTGAATTTTCAAGGCTTTTTCATAGCAGACGATCGCTTCCTCCCAAAGCCCTTGTTGTTGCAATGTATAGCCGAGGTTGTTATAAACTGCTAACGAGTCTGGTTGCAGGGCTAAGACTTCCTTATAGGATGACTCTGCTTCTTTTAACTTACCTTGAGCTTGATACAAATTCCCTAAACTAAACCAAGCCTTGGCAGATTTTGGCTGAACCTGGACAGCTAGATTAAACAAATTTTCAGCAGACTGGTACTGACCTACCTGTTGTGCCAGCATTCCTAACCCATATAATGCCTCCGGGTGCTGAGGCTGTTTTTCTAGGATCTTATTATAAACTTCATTAGCTTCGGCTAAACGATTGGCTCGATGGTATTGAAACGCAAGCTGTAGAGCTTCTGAAAGTGTTGCCATGGGAACTCTCCTGTTTTTTTTAGATATACCAAATACAAATCGATTCCATCAAAATAGTAACATTCAATTACAAAGAGTTTTGTATAACTGCAAAGTTTGATCGGCAGCTTGTTCCCAAGTAAAATACTTAAAAGCACGTTCTCGTCCTGCTCTACCCATTGATTCTCTGAGATCGTCATTTTCAAGAAGTTGCAGGATTGCATCTGCTAGGGCAGGGGCATTATTCTTATCCACCAGAAAACCTGTCTTGCCATCCTGGACAGTTTCCACTACAGCCCTTTAATTTTTGATTTTTTAAATGGAGTGAATTTTGCTGCTTTGAAATTCACTCATGGCAGATAATTAACTGCGACTAAAAGCATAGTTACTATCACTGTTTTCCTGTAGCCCTGGCATTCCCTGACTTAGAGTTGTTTTTTCTTCTTCCCTAATTTCCCCTTGATAGGAATCCTCAACAAGTATGCCTTCTTTAACCAAACCTGCCAGCAGGGGCAATATGTGTGTATCTAAGTCGCATTCCGGCAGCCAATCGGCAACATCTCTTATTGTGAAACCTTCCTGGCTAAACACTTTTTCCACTAAAGTTTCTATAACTTTGGGTGGCAAGTCTTTGAATTTCAACTCCTTTCGAGGAGTTCGTAACAGGTAACCCTTCTCACCAAGCGGTTCTATATTTACTTTTTGGAACTTGGGCTGTCTCAAAACAGTGTCAAGTTCTTGCTCAAAGAAGTTAAATCCAGCTTGACTAGGTAGGGATATTTCTGGGGCACGAGTTGTGACCTTAGGTTGAAACTCAGCATATTTCTCAGCTAGGTTCTCCTTTTCTCGATCTATTAGGATTGCTAAGGAATCAAATAAATGCTCTACGTGTGCTTTAATCTCATAGTTATTTCCATCGGATATCAAGGGCAAATTTTTTCGCCAAGCTTCATCTATTTGAAGATTTTGTAATAGCCACTCAAAGGCATCTCGCCCTGTGAAGCAACGGATACCTAAGGTAATATGTAATGAAGGTTTTTCGCGGGCGATCGCGTAATGCCAGTGACCTCGAGGAATGTAGAGCAAATCACCAGGATTGAGGACACAGTTGATGTAGGGCGATTCTTCGGGTGGTTTTTGATACTCTGATTTTTCGCCTCTGTAAGGATACTTAAAGGTATCCTCGAACACAAACCATTCCTTTTGCCCATCGATTTGCAAAATAAAGACTTCGTGGGTGTCGTAATGGGCTTTGAATCCTTGGTTAGAAGGCCAGGAACAGTAGATATTGGCATGGATAGCACTATGCCCCGTTTCCTGCTGTATTCCCCAAATGAGGTCAGCTAGCACTGGAACCTGCTCGTGGACATGGCTAATCACTAAACTCGCCCCTTCTTGGCATCGCTTAACCCACTCTTGAGGATCGGAGGAAGGCAAGTCCTTGTGATCTAGAACGAAACGTAGGTCAGGCTTATGGAAGTTCAGCAAATCATTGAGTTGCTTCCAGGAAAACAAATGCTGAAACTTATTGGGTTGCTCGCCAGGGATTAATATCCCCCGTTTAGTCCAGTTTTCGGATAAGAATTGCTCGAGAGAGTAAGGCTGTAAGATTTTTGTTAAGGTTGTCATCATAATTAGCTAAATCCTAACTTATTTATATATTTATGGTTTTAACTTTTGATTTTTTAAAAGAGTGAGTGATTTATCCAAGTGGACAGAATTTATACTACTCTCCAGGACTCATGGCCACATAACGCAGTCAGGAGGTTGAGTATATAGAGTAGGGAAAAAAGATAGAAAAATGTCCCCATCTCCCTCTCTATTTTTAATTATATACCCAAATGGGTTCTATAAAAATTAGAAGTTTTTAGCTGAACATGAGATTACGGATAAGCGAAGTAAAAATTATCTATATTCTCATTATTGGTATTTTTATTGTTATCGTTATCCTTAGAGGGGTCAGAAATTAACTTGTAAGCGATCGCATTTCGCAGAGGAACCATTTTTTCTGTAGCTAGTAAAGAGAATAAAATTTCTAATGCTTCCGGAGAACTATCAATTTTCAGAGCTTCTTGGAGCATACGAAATGCACCAGTGAGATTGCCTGCTTGCAGAGGAATTGCCAATTCTGATAGACAGTTATTAAAGTAACGGCGACGAGATTTAGCCGTAATCTCGGCACGATGCTCGGTGGGAAGATAACTCTCAGAAATTTCAATCCCCATGCGGTAATATTCTCCTTGTGCTCCAGCTAAGAAAACTTCGCTGGACATATTGTTAGAATGCTGGCGGTAACGGGCAAGAATTTCTGGTTCACACCACCAATCATAGAAAGAAGCAATACGCTTGTAGAGTTCCCAGTCAGGAGTATAAAGGTTAATGAGGTCATAAGCTCCCAGGTGTTCGTGGGCTGAACGACGAATTACCGTTGCACAGGGATTTAAGGTATTATCAACACCAATTCGTTGCAGCCAAGTTTTATTGATACCCCTTTCCATTCCGCCGTGCTTTTGGGTAAAAATCACTTGTCTTTTCTCATTAATATTTTCATAACATGTAAAAGCTGCTCCCACAGAATCAGAGCATCCTTCTAGACCTGACTTCAGCCGGGAATAATAACCAGGAAGTACAGATTCATCCTCTGGCATTAAGTGAATCCACTCACCCCGACTGAGGGCAATTCCCCGATTAAAGTTGCGCCGTGGACCAATGTTTTCGGAATTGAGATAGTAACGGACTATACCACCGCCAATGGCATTCACTAATTCAAATAGAGGAGGCTCGCTAGCATTATCCATAACCAGAATTTCCATTTCCTCTTCCCCTTGCCATTGAGCTAATACACTTGCCAGACATTCCAACATAAAGTCTTTGCGGTTATATAGGGGAATAATTACAGAAAAGAAAGGTCGTTTCTTGTCACTAGCTGGTACGGGAGGAATCGCCGGGAATTGATAATCACCAACGGTGACTTCTCCTAGTTCTAGCTCTGGCGAAGCATATTTTTCAGGAACAAACTCAGAAACTTCCTGGCTTTCTATGGCAGCGGCATAGTGAGGATTAATCAGCTTTAAGCCTTGTCTATATGCGGCAGCAGTTTCTTTTAATTGGTGTTGTGTTTGGTAAATGAGTCCCAAACACATATAAGCTTCTCCATAGTTAGGGTTGATTTGTAAGGCTGTTTGTAAGGAATCTATCCCTGCTTCTAATTCTCCTTGTGCTTGTAATGCCACCCCTAAGTGATAATGAGCTGACGCAAAATCAGGTTGCAGGTTAATTGCTTGGCGATAGTAAGCGATCGCATTCTCCCAATCCCTTGCTTGCTCCCGTTCGACCCCCAATTTGTGATTTAGTTGTGCATAGTGGAGTTGCTTGTCTGGGGAGAGTTTACCTTGAGCTTGAAGGCTGTTACCCCAGTTGACATCCGCTTCGGTACAATTTGGATCGATTTCTAGAGCCTTTTGATAGATGGCGATCGCCTCATCAAATTTGCCTTGTTGTTGTAGTGTGTAGCCCAGGTTATTATAAAGTGGTGCTACTTCTGGCTGCAGGGTAATGGCTTGTCGGTAAGCTGATTCTGCTTCAGAGAACCGACCTTGGGCCTGACGCACATTGCCTAAACTAAACCAAGCCTTAAGTAACTCCGGTTCTACAGAAACGGCATCACTGAGTAACTTTTCTGCTACCTGGGGCTTACCAACTTGCTGTGCCAGCATACCTAACCCGTATAATGCCTCCGGATGTTGAGGTTGCTCTTTGAGAACCTGAAGATAACTGTTTTCTGCTTCGTTAAAGAGCTTGGCTCGATGATATTCAACCGCAAGTTGGAGGGTTTGAGAATCTGTTGTCATTTTCAATATCTAAGAATATAATAGGGTGTTATTAAATACTTTTAATCTTGATGCTCAAATCAAATCAAAATCAGATTTTTCTGCTATCTTCTTCTAAAAAATTTCCGCTTTTATCTAGAGCTTGTTTGGCTTTCAAAAGCACCTTCAAGTAGGTTAATTGACTATTCCAAGCTGAACGGGGAAGCAGGGGTGATGATTCAGCCGTAGTTTTTTCCTGCCTAAGTTCGGCAATTTGAGAATTTTCTGCCATGATTTATCCTCCTGTCATTGAGTAAGCAACTTCAAGTTCCTCCTGCCAACTTTCCGACCACTGGATGCTGTCAGGACTAAACCGTAATGGGTCATTTTCCGGCAAAGGAAAGATTCGTCTTTGACTACTCTGATGAGGAAGTCTTTGACTTTCTCCAAAATTTCTAGGGACATGGTATTGTTTCCTCCTTGAATATCACTCTAAACTTTTAAAGTTATCAGTTATCACTTTTATCACCTGAATTTGGCATCAATAGGAATTGACTGAAAAACGGAGATGCTTGGATTTGGAGGGTAATTGAACCGCGATTACATGACCGATGCTAATATCAATAGGTGATTGCTCCGGAGTAGAGGTTGTCGAACTAACAACTTTATCACCAGTTCCGTCAACTGTAACGTTGGTTGTAGTAGTATCCCGTAGTGCCAAAGAAAATCCTCTACCAATTGCTACATCAGCCCCCTGAGTGGCTCTAGCTGTAGTATTTGCATCAGTATAAGTATAAGTCGAATCACCGTAAGCTATAGCTGAACTCTCAACCACCACTCCCACTCCTCCATAAATTAGCTCGTTTTCTGTGGCATTCTCTAAATAAGACAAGTCTGCAATCTTAATCATTAGGATTATCCTTTTATTTATTTTGTTTGTAGTATATTCGCAAACAGTATCAAACGTTTGTTGGGTTAGTCTATCTGAATGACACCATACATCGGTTGAACAGGTGAATCAATTGGCTCAATTACTATGCCGTACATTGGCTGTGGTGGGATTGGCCAGGGTTTAGGCCAGTATATCACCCCGTACATTGGCTGAATCCAGTCTTTGTAGTTGTAGTCGTCAATTTTTGTCAATCCACCCACAGCACTCACTAATTCCTCTTCGCTAAGTTCGTGAAACTCACCTGATTCTTTTAAGTCCAAGATTTGGATGGTGGCTGTTTCAAATTATGCTTGAGAAAAGTTATAACCACTATCTGTCATAACTTTTCTGACTTCTTCAACTTTCTCGCTCATCAATTGAGTGCGGAAAGATTCGTCTTTGACTACTTTGATGAGGAAGTCTTTGACTTTCTCCAAAATTTCTAGGGACATGGTATTTTTTCCTATTTTAAAGATTACTTTTTTGGATAGAACCAGATTTTGAATAACTGCGAGAACTAGATTTTACGTAACTGCTAGATTTATTAACAGATGAAATGTTTACAGAAACACTTTGACTAATCTCACTTTCACTATCGCCAGATGCCTTGGCAACACTTTTTGCTTCGGCAATCATCTTGACATCTGGTGAGACTATTCGCTTAGCTACAACTTGATATCGCTCCATAATGGCCTTACCGATCATTGTTTAATTGATAAACATCCCCATAGTGAAAATTAATCAGTTTTAACCACTTGCTGATAAGCTGCTTCTGCCTCCTTGAACTTCTGCTGACTTTCGTAAATCTCTCCTAAACTTGTGTAAGCTTGCCTATAGGTGGGATTCAGTTCTAAGGCTTTTTGAAAGTAAATCTCGGCAGTTTTTAGATCCCCTGCTTTTTTCCGATCAAGACCCAATTGGTGATTTAATTCTGCATAATGAGCTTGTTTGTCTGGGGAGAGTTTACTTTGAGTATGGAGTGCATTTCCTAAATTTACATCCGCTTCAACGCAGTTTGGCTGTAGTTGTAAAGCTGTTTGATAGCAGTTTATCGATTCTTCCCACTTGCCTTGCTGTTGCAAAGCGTAACCCAGGTTGTTGTAAATTGAAACAGCATCTGGTCGCAGAGCAATGGCTTTTTTGTACGCCTCTTCTGCTGCTGGTAACTGTCCCTGAAGTTGATGCAGATTACCCAAAGTAAACCAAATCTTAACCGAGTCTGGCTGAACTTGTGCAGTGGCATCCAAGAATTTTTCAGCTTTTTTTAATTCACCTTGCTGCTGCGCTACCATACCTAAACCGTATAAAGCATCTGGATGGTTGGGCTGCATTGACAAAACCTGACAATAAGCTGACTTAGCTTGTTCTAGATTATTTTTTCTATGTGCTTGGATTGCTAAGCGCAAGGTTTCAGCAACATTAGCCATTGCTGACTTTCTTGGTTTACCGACGGCATTCAGCAAAAATTCCTCTAAAGCTCGAACTGGTTCCAAGTCGTTATATAATTTATGCTTGTTCTGGGCAATTAACTCAGATATGTATTGACGATATTCAGCATCTCTCCCCAGACGGACAGCAATTTGTACATATTCTTCCTTACTAGATGCTATCGTCTCTTCAATACCCATCATTTTCAGAATTGCCATGGAATGCCGTCCCCGCATCATTTCCCCTGGTATAGTTACGACAGGGACATTATGGGCGATCGCTTCTAAAGTAGAATTGCATCCTGACCAACCGATACTATCCAGAAAGATATCTGCAATAGCTGCAGTTCCAGCAAAAGTTCTGGAATCCATGCGGGGCAAAAATATGCAGTAGTCTTGATAATTCAGTCCAAATTCCTGAAAAGCATGGCTTAACCGCTGGCGAAAAACTTCAGTCACATATTCACTCGTATGTTGGATAAATACAAACTTAGTATTGTTTAACTCTTTAGCAATTTTGGGAAAGACATCATCATGATTCGGTAAATATTTAAATAACGATTGACAACACCACAACATAATTTCATTATCAGCAATGCCAATATCTTTTTTGCTAATAGCTTTAGTTTCAATCGCTAAAGGTGTGTAATTAATAGATAGATTTGGTAACCTAACTAATTTTTCTGTATAATGTTCTTGAGCATTTTCTGGTTCCATTAAATCACTGCTCAAGTAATAGTCGATTGTGGGCAAGCCACTTGTATCAGGGTGTCCCCAAGATGTGATTTGAATGGGAGCTAGTCTTAAGCAACCCAGTTCCAATGTCATCGGGTCCATGCCAAATTCCGGGAAAATCAGGATGTGTAACTTATCTTCTTGAATTAATTTACACCATTCTTCAAGTGGACGGAAACCTTGAGTAAATTTGTCAAACTCTTTCGCTGCTTTTGTAGTATTTTGATCTCGATTGAAGTATGTGTGATACGCGAAGAATTCAAATTCACTCCTATCCAGATTTTCTACCCAACCTTTAATGGGGATTTTCCAATTAGAATGGTTGTAAAAAAATCTAGAAACAAAACCAATGCGAATCTTTTCGTTTGGTTCTAAATTTGGCAGTGGAATATCTTGACTCCATTGGGGATAGCTATTCGACATGATCTGAACAAGCATTTCCCCATAGGTTTGCTGTAAATCTCGGTCATTTAAGCCTTGATAAGCTAGGAAGAAAGGCTGTAATGTTCCGACAAATTCCACTGCTTTTTCTAGTTGTTGAGAATTTGCTGTTTGATAACTTTGAGCTAATCCCTGGAGGTGCTGTTTATATTTATTTCGCTGAATATTTATTTCTGCATCACTAGAATATATAATTGGTAATTGATTAATCGCTATTCCAAATTTAGCTGGGGCATAATCAGGATTTATTTTTAAAGCTTTTTGATATGTTTCTATTGTTTCCTCTAACTTGCCTTGGTCTGAATATATACTTGCTAAGTTAAAATAAGTATCAGTAGCATTAGAGTCAGGTAGAAATTTTAATGCTTGTTGATAGGATTCTGCTGCTGCTTCTAGTTCACCTTTTTTATCCAACGCATTACCCAATTGGTGATGAGCAATACCATAGTCAGGTTTAATTTTTATAGCTTGCTGATAAGATTCTATGGCTGCTTTTAATTTGCCCTGTTTTAGAAAAATATTACCCAAGTTATAATGAGCTTGAGCAAAGTCAGGTTTAATTTTTATAGCTTGCTGATAAGATTCTATGGCTGCTTTTAATTT
>NZ_JBNHEQ010000102.1:0-4010 GCF_050016015.1 Dapis hubbardiae BLCC-M172 | reverse complement strand
GCCCTGTTGTCGAAAAACATTAGCTAAATTATCATAAGCTTGAGCAATTTCAGGTTTAATTTTTATAGCTTGCTGATAAGATTCTACGGCTGCTTCTAACTTGCCCTGTTGTCGAAAAACATTACCTAAATTATAATAAGCTTCAGCATAGTCAGGCTTGAGTTGTAAAGTCTGTTGGTAATGCTCTATCGCTGCATCTAACTTGCCTTTTTGCTCAAATATATTTGCCAAATTACCAATTATTATTGGGCGATATTCTTTTTCTAAATCTTCTTGCTTATCTATACATTCCGGGTGAATTTGTAATATCTGTTTGTATAGTGACTCAGCTTCATCCAATTCACCAGACTGATGCTTTTGTACCGCAATTTGGATCAGGGATTTAATATTTGATTTTGAAAATTCTTTTTTATTCATGGCTATATCAGCATATTTATCTTGTGATACCGTTTTTATGGTGGGAGCAAATCGTAAACAAAATCTTTGCCTACCCCAGAAACTTTTATTATGGCATACATCTTGTACCTAGATTAAAAACCGGGTTTATTGCAAATCTTTTAGCTTCAAGAGCTTGATTTTTCGTTGATAAACCCAGTTTTTTTGGTTTTGTTGAGAATGGTGCAAGATATGACAGGGAGAATACACTAGCTTATCGTCATTTATTTTTTACTTACTTATTAAACTGACAACAAGTAACTCTCTATTTTAAAGGCTCTAAGCCTTTAAAATCCAGGATTTTTATTTATAATCATTAGAGTTGTTGGCATTCCCTCCCAAACGGGAAGAGGTTAAACCACCACGACTCCCTGCCCCTGGGTTAAATCTACTCCTATTACAGAAGCTATCAAATCTGGACCATCAGGCAATAAAGCATAAATATCTGTACCGTCACCTTGGCTAGGATCGATAACTCCATCACCGTTGGCGTCAAAGAAAAGTAGTCCATGTTGCACAGATGGGCTTAAATCGAGACCATCCACACCTGGCTCGAAGTCCAAAATATTTACAAAGTCACCAAAGCCAGCGGTGGCATAAAAAGGGCCATTGGCATCACCAAGCACGTATTGATCCGGAGCACCATCACCAACAGGAAAACCATTAGCATCAATGGTACCACCAATTAGTATATCTTGCTGAGGGCTACCCCCTACCTGATCCCCACCAGCTCCTATAAGGATGTCAGCACCTGTACCTCCAAGGAGAATATCACTGTCGGGACCTCCACTTAGTTGGTCGTTACCGTCTCCCCCATCAAGTTGGTCATTTCCTTGACCTCCATTCACGATATCATTGCCGGCACCCCCGCTTACGAAGTCATCACCAGACTTGCCAAGTAGTACGTCATCCCCGTTTTCCCCAAGAATAGCGTCATTTCCGAAACCCCCATCTATGAGGTCATCCCCCTCACCTCCAAAAAGTTCGTCATCGCCAAAACGTCCAAAAATTCGGTCGTCACCAGCAAGCCCGCTTATAGTAGCATTATTACTGAAACCAAAGGCAAAAAGAAAGTCTCCTCTCTCCGTTCCAGTTTGGGCACCGGCTCCAAGAGCTTCTGATCTTGCCTGAATAGCTTCTGCTTTGGCCTGAACTTCGGCTATCTTAGCCGTAATTTCGTCTAGAATTTCTTGTAGCTCAATAGTCATTTTTTCAACCTCTTAAAGTAAACTTATTTTTTGGATAGGGTAAATCTTTTATTCTTCATCAAAGAAGCACCTACAACATTCTAGGGATTGCGACTCTAATAATTAACAACAGTGATATTAATGATAAGTATAAGATGTCATATGACCCCAGATAGAATTACTATTACCAGTCCTTTTTACTTCCAGAGTAATTTGTGTTTTATGGTCTTGAGTGGAGAATGGACGATGATATATATAACCACCATTATTTTCTCTAAACTCTTCAGCCAAAAACCCTTCTTTTTCCTCTGAAAAGTAGTTTGTCAAAGTAGGCGGATAAAATCCATAAATACTGAGGCTTGGGAATAATAAATTCCTCAAATTGCTAAAATTACGATAGTAGAATAACCCACCCTGAATTTCAATATCACCAATAGTTTCGTAAAAAGATAGGTCACTAATTTTGAATCTTCCCATAACGAATCTGCTGGCTATTTTAGATAATGTTTGTTAAATGAATATTAAATCCATACGTAGGGTTACTTTTGCTAGGGCTAAGCTTCGCTTTATATGTCTTGGAGCGAAACGGCTGTCCCCTACAAAAGTCAACTAACTTTAGTGCTAACCTCCTACAAATAGGAAGTTACCTGAGTTGTACTAGAACTATTTCCTAGTAGCTGAAAGAGACAGCGTTAACGAAGGACTCAGAGTGGTCAGGACCAGTTTGAGTACCAAAGATGATGCTGGTGAATGTGTTGTTACCTTGAGCATCAGAAGAACCTAGTACTTCAGCACCATTTCCATATAAGCCACTCAAGTCAAGATTAACAGTCTTAATGAATATTTCGTTGATATTAACGCTAGCATCTACATTTTTGTCTAATTTGAACTTGCTGTTGATGTTGATTCCTCTTCCACCTAATACTTCAGCTTCAGCAGATTCTAAGTAGTTTAATTCAGAAATAATCATTGTTTTTCTCCTGATTTTTTTTAAAATCTTCAAACAACTTTGCTTTACTTGACATTTTTAATATAACCAGAATAATTAGGGAATGGTTGCCATTTTGGCAGATGTCTTTGAATAAAAATATTGGGTTTTTATAGCTATAGCAATGAGTGCTGGCATATTTACATACTACTTATGTATTCTTGTGTAGCATAATATCTGTTCTGAAACGAAAATTAAAGAAGTTAAATTCTACAGAACGTTTACATATTTGTTTTGGTTCAAAGAAATTATTTAATGCTCAACATAATTTGGCAGAAAACGGATATAAAACCAGGCAGGAATGGGGTTTCGATTAGATTATGCCATAAATAATTTAAAACCAATCACAATTTCTATTTTTCGCAGGGAGCATAAACATGATAATTGGTATGTACATCTTTCTACTTATGTACAAGAAATACCAGTAGTTCATACTAGAAAAAATGGTTGTATAGGTATTGATTTTAATACGGAATCAATTTCAGTTGCTTATGTTAAATGGGATGGCAATATTGAATATTTAGAAGAGATACCTTACCAATGGAAAAATAAAACTACTGGGCAACGACAAGTAACTATGAGAAATATTGTTTGTCAAGTTGTGAAATTAGCAGAGTTTTTTGAATGTGCAATAGCCATTGAGTCTCTGGATTTTACCAAGAAAAAATCCATTGCTCGGAGCGAGGAAAGTAAAGTTTATAATGAGATGCTTGTCTTACTAGCTACGGGAATATTTAGAGAAGCTTTAGAGTCACGTTGTAGAAGATTTGGAGTTGAATTAATCAAAGTCAACCCTGCTTTTACGCTTCGTGATAGGAATGGTTAATTATATGGCTAAATACGGTTTAAACAGTGGCACTGCTGCTGCTTTAGTAATTGGTCGTAGAGCCTTAAAGTTATCAGAAAAAATCCCCAAATGTTTGTTGAGACCAGAGGATGTCAACAAACATGATTGGAGTCATTGGAGGCGAGTTGCTAGCTTTATTAAACTGCATCTTATTCGCCGGACTCAACTTTTTCAATGGAGGAAAGCCCTTGAGGGTATCCTAACCTATAGTTTATGGGCGGAACATGAACTTTCTGTGCAAGTACACATTGAAACGGGTGAGCTACGAAATCATTTGCACCTCACCGATGGCAAATGTCTAGCGCGTGTCTAGTTTTCAAGAAGGTGAACAGGCATCCTGAACATTTTGACCAAGACGCGATCGCGACAGCGAAACGGAGTTCTATCGCGTAATTTATGAAAAATATAGGTCATACAGTCGCTGTAATACTATTATAGATTTGTATGTAGTAT
The DNA here is from genome assembly GCF_050016015.1 of Dapis hubbardiae BLCC-M172. NCBI lineage: Bacteria > Bacillati > Cyanobacteriota > Cyanophyceae > Oscillatoriales > Microcoleaceae > Dapis > Dapis hubbardiae. The sequence goes on along the minus strand of NZ_JBNHEQ010000102.1, from coordinate 100 downwards.
GTAAATATACCAGCGCACATTGCTATCTGAAGAAAGAATTAAGCTATTTTCCCAAAGTTTGGTGATGACATTCTGAGCTTGCTATCACCAAACTAGATTA
>NZ_JBNHEQ010000101.1:10500-60741 GCF_050016015.1 Dapis hubbardiae BLCC-M172 | reverse complement strand
TTACTTCAGAAGAGAAAGCATTAAGTTGATCTACCATTTTATTCAAGGTAGTCTTAAGTTCCAATATCTCCCCTTTTGCTTCTGCGGTTATCTTTTTACTTAAGTCTCCTTCGGCAACAGCAGTAGCTACTTCGGCAATATTACGAACTTGGTAAGTTAAGTTCGCTGCCATTTGGTTAACATTATCAGTTAAATCTTTCCAGGTTCCCGCGACTCCCTCTACTTCAGCTTGACCTCCTAATACTCCTTCGCTTCCTACTTCCTTAGCAACCCGCGTTACTTCTCCACTAAAAGCATTAAGTCGGTCTACCATTTTATTCAAGGTAGTCTTGAGTTCCAATATCTCCCCTTGAGCATCAACAGTAATTTTCTGAGTTAAGTCTCCTTCGGCAACAGCAGTTGCAACTTCAGCAATATTTCTCACCTGTAAAGTCAGGTTAGCTGCCATACCATTCACATTATCTGTTAAATCTTTCCAAGTTCCGGCGACTCCTTTTACTTTCGCTTGACCTCCCAATGTTCCCTCGGTTCCCACTTCCTTAGCAACCCGCGTTACCTCCGAAGCAAAAGTATTGAGACTATCCACCATCAAATTAATAGTATCTTTCAGTCGTTGGAGTTCCCCTTTTGTTTCTACCGTAATTTTCTGAGTTAAGTCTCCCACACTAATAGCGGTGGCAACTTTGGCAATGTTCCTGACTTGGTTTGTCAAATTACTCGCCATCTCGTTAACATTGTTTGTTAACTCTTTCCAAACACCAGATACTCCTTCAACCTTTGCTTGGACTCCCAATTTACCTTCTGTCCCCACTTCCTGAGCAACCCGCGTTACTTCTGAGGAAAAACTATTAAGTTTATCCACCATTTGATTAACAATGGTGCCAATGCGGTAAAATTCTCCTTTTAAGGATTTTCCTTGCAATTGTAAGTTAATTTTTTTCGACAAATCTCCATTTGCTACTGCTTCTAACACCCGCGAAACTTCTGTAGTGGGTCGCGCCAAATTATTAATTAGTCCATTTACCGCATCAATACTTGATTTCCATGATCCTTTAACTTCTGTCAAACTTGCTCTAGCAGTTAATTCTCCTTCTTCTCCAACTTCACGACTAATGCGCCCCATTTCTGCGGCAAAGTTTTGATTAATAACTATCATTTGATTAAAGACAATAGCTACTTCTCCTAAGCCATTATTTTCAGGAAGACGCACGGTAAAATCTCCATCTCTAGCAGCTTTAAGAGCAGTTAATAAAGAGTCAAGATTAGGATTATTATTCATATCAATATTAGTTTTTGCTTGAGAAATTGGAGTTGATGAAATTGATTCAGATTCAGTCATAGTTTCTTGGGGGTTTTCTACAGTTTGTTCAGTATCTTCAAAAAATACCTGACGACCAGGATTTCGTTTTTTAGGAATTGTCATTTCAGTTATAGCGCTAGGGAATAGGGAATAGGGAATAGGGAATAGGGATTCAATAGGATGTGTAATTAATGTTGCTTATGAACTTATCAGTTATCAGTTACTTGAAACCTTATTTATTTAGTCATAATTTTAAACTTTGATTTTCAAATTATTTAAAAGCTGATTCATAATGTATAAGCCTATTAATCATTGCGATAAATTTGAAAAAGCAAGAATTTTTGACTATCTAAATTATTAACCTCCTCTGACTAAGAAACTGTTTGTAAACTCATAAAAACCTCTCTCCTATAGCAGGGGACAGGGAACAGGGAACAGGGAACAGGAATTCAATAGGATGTGTAATTAATGTTGCTTATGAACTTATCAGTTATCAGTTATTTGAAATCTTATTTATTTAGTCATAATTTTCAACTGTGATTTTCAAATTATTTAAAAGCTGATTCATAAGGTATAAGCCTATTAATCATTGCGATAAATTTGAAAAAGCAAGAATTTTTGACTATCTAAATTATTAACCTCCTCTGACTAAGAAACTGTTTGTAAACTCATAAAAACCTCTCTCCAAACCTCTCTCCTACGAGGAGAGAGGCTTTTCACCCCCCATTCCCTTGTAGGGAAAGGGGGCAGGGGGGTTAGGTTTGCGCGGATTCATCGGTTCCATACAGCACTTCTCAAACAGGTTCTAAAGTTGTCAATTTACTTCTGATAAATAGTTGGCTATTTCCATATAATTTTTCACAATTTGACTGGTGGGTGAAAAATGAGAAATTGGCATTCCCTCCTGTTGTGAACGATAAACTAACAGAGATTCGGGAATTTTAAATAGAGGATAAGACATCCTTTTAACTCCCTCCTCAATTTCTTCAGATATACTATTTTTTGATGATTTTTTTGATTGAGATGCACCAGTTCTAGATTTCGTATAACGATTGAAAATAACCATAAACCGATTAATTTTATGTCCGGTCATTTCCTGAATATCCTGACAATAAATTTGGAATTTTTCTAACGCTTCTAGAGAAAAAATACTACTATCAATAGGAATAATAGCCTCATCTGCTGCTCGTAAACTATTGAGCATAAATAAGCCCGTATCCGATGGCACATCAATTAAAATATAATCATAATAGGATTTAATCGGAGCTAAAATTCGATTTAAAATTCCGACTTTATCTTTACCTTGCTGCATTAAAATAGAAGCTGCTGCTAAATTTAATTCTGAGGGAACTAAATGAAGATTTTCTATTTGTGTTTCTAAAATTGTCTGAGTAATAGGAACTCCTTGATATTCCTGACATTGATTTAAGACTACATCATAAATAGAGTTTTCTAAACTATTCTCATCAATTCCTAATCCAGAAGTTGCATTAGCTTGAGGGTCAAAATCTACTACTAATACCCGACTTGTTGGACGAATTAAAGTTAAACATCCAGCTATATTTATGCAAATAGTAGTTTTTCCTGTACCACCTTTTAGGTTAGCAAAGGCAATGGTTTTAGCCATGACTTATAATCTAGATATATTTAGCGTTGCTGAAATAAGGTATGAAATTCAACTAGCGGTAAATTTTCAGGCAAAACAAGACTACAAATTATACCTATTTCTTCCTCGCAGTCGTCACCGAAAAACTCCTTTCTACCTTATGAGGACTGTAGGGGTGATTCGCGAATCATCCCTAGAAGGACCGACTACTGTAAAATCATACAATCATTCACATCAACCTTGTTTCTAAGAACGGTTTTAACGGTTTGATCGTACTAATACTACTAGCGGGTCTAGCTTGAAAATTTGGGTTGAAAAAAGCTAACCCCCCAACCCCCTTCCCTGGTAGAGAAGAGGGAGAACATTCCCCCCTCTCCTTGTAGGAGAGGGGTCGAGGGAGAGGTCTTCATTGACTCAAATTTACCCATTTTTTCAAGGTAGACACCCTACTACCAGATTTGGTCTTAGTCTGACTAAACTATTTTGACTGATAATACTTTTGCTGGTCTGTCAATCTAAAATACTCCTATTTTTTTTGTTGGCATTATTATATAGCTGGTATTATACAGATTTCTAGATAAATTTATTTATTGTGACATACTCCCGACACAGAGACAAGCTACAGTGCGGGCTTCTCAGCGACTCCTCTATGAGGACATAAACTGAGCTAGCAAGGAATGCCCTTCCTCTCCAGGTGGGAAGATTTGGAGATGTTAGTCAAATTTAATTGGTGGTAATAAATCTTTCAACAATACTTTGGCTCTATTCTTGATATTAATTGCAGCATTTAAGTCTCTACCAAGAGATAATCCGCAGTTAGGACAATCATGCTGTCTCTGAGCCAAAGTCTTTTTAACTTTATGACCACATCTACTACATTCAACAGATGTTCCATGAGGTTTTACTTCTACAATTAACTGACCAGCTTTTTCGGCTTTGTTAGTTAATATAGTATTAAATTGACCCCAACCTGCATCATGTACAGACTTAGCTAATCTAGATTTAGCCATACCTTTAATGTTCAACTTTTCTACTGCTACAATGTCGTATTTTCTTAGTAAATCATTAGCAGTTTTAAAGTGGAAATCTTTTCTAGTATCAGCTACTTTTCTATGTTTTTTGGCTAATTGTTTAATAGCTTTTTGTCTACGTTTGCTACCTTTCTTTCTTCTAGATACTTTTCGTTGTGCTGACTTTAATTTTCCTTCAGACTTTCTCAAGTATTTAGGAGCTGGTACAGACTCATTATCAGAAGTAACATAAAAGTCTATTAGCCCTACATCTATGCCTACAATATTACCTCGTTTAATATCTGGTTTAATTTCGGGTACAGACTTATCTTCTAAGCTGAAAGTAACAAAATAGCCATTAGATTTTTTGGTAATTGATGCTGTTTTGATACTAAACATATCTGGAATAGGTCTATGTACAATTACTTTTACATCACCAATTTTAGATAATTTAACTCTATTGTTGATAAAATGATGCTGCTGAAATTGAGCATAAGTAAATGTCTTATACTGACCTTTGCCTTTGAATCTAGGTTTTCCTAATCTCTTACCATTACTGTCACCTTTTAGCCATCTTTTAAAAGCTAGTTCAACCCGTTTTGGCACTTCTTGTAAAACTTGAGAATGAATATCTTTGTACCAAGGTCTGTCTACTTTTAATTGAGTTAATAACTTTTGCTGACTAAATCTTGTTGGTTGGTCTTTTAATTCGGGAAGATGACATATTAAAGGACAAGCATTAATCGGACAACGATTTTGCTCCCACCAATCAAATCTTTCTGCTAACATATAGTTATATTGGCAACGCAACATATCTAAAGTTCTATCTATTTTTTCGGCCTGTTCTTTAGTTGGGCGTAACTTGTATTGGTAGGCTATTCTCATCTTTCTTTTCCCTTTCGACCATATATCTATATAGAGATGTCAATGCAGCTATCAATATTCTAGAAGCAGGAACAGTTAATCAACCGATAACCAAGGCTGAAAAAACTGTACTAGACACACCAATTCAACTATCACTTTTCGTTAGGGTTAGCGCAGCTCCTCTGCAAGAGGCAGCTCCGACCCAGGAGGCTATAGTCGCGGGAGGGCAATCCGAGACTAATAATAAACGGACACGGAGTCGGCGGAAGACTGCTCCTAAAAAGGCAGCAGCTAACAGTGATGTGTCAACCCACCTTGAGTCATTTAAGCAACTTAGTTTGTTTGATTGATGGATAGGAATCTCCACGCCTTTAGGACGGAGAGGATGTCAATTAAGCAATATCATGGTGGGAATACCTAACACAATTTCGTCCGTTTTCTTTCGCAATATAAAGACCTTTATCGGCTTGACTAATTAATTCATCTGGATGTGAATTTATAGTCGGAATAGTTGTTGCCAAACCTAAACTAATGGTGATATATTTGTCAACTTTTGAAGCCTCATGGATAATTTTCAAACTATTAACTTCAGTGCGAATACTTTCAGCAACAAACATTGCTCCAGATTTGTCTGTATTGGGTAATACTACTACAAATTCTTCTCCTCCATAACGAGCAACTAAGTCTGTTGATCTTTTTAAAGTTTTTTGAATTACTTGAGCCACTTTTTTTAAACAAATATCCCCTTTGGGGTGACCATAAGTATCATTAAATAATTTAAAAAAATCAATATCCATCATTATTAAAGATATGGGCTGAGATTCCCGGATAGATTTTTTCCAATCTCTTTCTAAGACTGTTTCCCAGCAATAACGATTAGGAATTCCTGTCAAAGGATCTGTATTTGATATTTTGAGTAGATGTTGCAGCTTCTCATTTTGTTGCTTAAGCTCATAAGTTCTTGCCAGCACTTCATCAGCTAATTTTTCAGTAAAACCACTTAATTCTTGTTCTCTCTGCTGTAGTTTTTGCACTAACTGAATTCTTTCCAAGGAATAACGTATCGAACGGATTAATACTTCTGCTGAAATTTCACTTTTAACTAAATAATCCTGCGCTCCTTTTTGAACTACTTGAACTGAAAAATCCTCATCATCTCTTCCGGTTAAAACAATAATTGGAATATTAGGAGCAATTTCTATCATGTGGGAAATAGTCTCAAATCCTTGACTATCAGGTAGTCCTAAATCGAGCAAAATTACATCAATTTTTTCTTCATTAAGTTGCTTAATTGCTAAGGATAATCTATCACAATGAGCCACATTAAAATTCAAGGATGATTCAATTTTTAATAACTGTTTGATCAGAAAAGCATCTCCTGGATTGTCTTCTACTAATAAGGTATTTAAAGATTTTTTTTGATTAACATGGTTATTCCTAAACATGGTTTTCTTCTCATTTGAGATATAATAAACATTATAGGTTGCTATTTGGGAATTTTTCTGATATTGGGATAATAATTTCATAATTTATTATGATTTAAGAAAATAAAAACTAGGGTTTAATTAGAATTAAGTAATATCACTAATGTTATATATAAACTGTTTGATAAATTATCTAGTCTTTGACTACCAAAGAGTCTATTAAGAAATAATACTTATAGCAGCCATAATTTCCAGTTTCCCTATTTAGGATAGTATAAATATTATACTGTTTCTAGATTTTTTAAAAGGTTTATTCACATAATTAGATATTTAGATACAATATGTAATATTTTCTCATGAAATATCTATGTTATTCAAAACTGTCAGTTTTTTATAGTTATTATGTGGTTTACCTATAGCAATCCTATTTAACTTGTACTATTAGGAGTTAGGAATCAGAATTTCCAAGGTTTTAAGTTAAAATTTATTATAAAAATTATCACAACTAATTTAGGATTACTATAATTTTATTAGATGAAAAAGTTAACCAGGTACACAAAATAAATTATAAGCATTCAGCTATTTCATTAATGGATAATGGATAATTGATAATTGATAATTACCTCTCCCTTTTAGGGAGAGGATTGACACTAATCAGGAAAAGATTTATTTTTTTCCCCTTGAAAGGGGAGGCTTTAAACCTGAATTATCTAATTATTTAATTGTTTAATTATTAATTATTTCGGTAATACCAATTCTCAAAAAGTTTTCTACATTTGGTTAAGCAGGGGAGTAGGGGAGTGTAGGGACGTTGCATGCAACGTCCGTACGGGAGAAGTAAAGATAAGAATAATTAACATTAACAAGTGCTAAAATTAGCAAAAAGATTAAAATATTGGTGTTAACTACTTAATAACTGAACTGTTAGCTAAGTATAGCATTAATGCATGGTAATTGGTACAGCGCTTTTCAAGTTGATGAACCACATCTTCACAAGCAAAACCTAGTAGGGACTAACCATGATTAGTCCCTACTGTAGTCTACTGAAATGAAAACTGCTGTATAATTGCTTAAAACCACTTAAAATAGAGCGATAAAAAAATTATGAATATTACTAATAAACTGAGAAGTATAATAGCTATTCTTTTAGCATTTGCTATTTTTGATGTAGGATTAATCTATCAAAAAATAAATGAGATGATAGACGATGAAAGAATTATTAATATTGCCGGAATGGTGAGAGGTGGAGGTCAAAGACTGGTCAAAAAAGAGATGATGGGAAGTGGCACAAATAAAGCAATAATTGTTGAAGTTGAGGAGAATATTCAAGGTTTAATTCATGGTAGCTCAACTTTAAACATTCCTAAAGCAAAAGATCGGATGTTCATAAATGATATGAAAGCAGGGGAGCAGAGTTGGATAAAATTAAAGTCAGCTATCGAGATATTTAGACAAGATTCTCAACAGAAAGATATCCTCATAGAAGCTAGTGAAAACTTCTGGAAGGCAGCCGATAAAGCAACATTTACATCTCAAAAATTGGCAGAATCTAAAGTAAAAAGTCTTCAACTTCTTCAGGGATTACTTTTTGGAGTTAACCTGCTTATTTTGGGGGTTATTTCTTTTCAAAGCTATCAAATATCATTGAATATTCAGGCTCGTGAACAAGCAGAGAAAGCAAAGGAAATATCAGAAGCACGGTTAAGAGGTATTGTGGATAATGCTGAGGATGCCATTGTTTCTATTGATAAGAATCATCGCATTATTCTCTTTAACCACGGAGCAGAAAAAATATTTGGTTATGACGTTCAAGAAGTCTTAGGAAAACCCTTGAATATACTACTACCTCAGCGTTTCGCTCAGGTTCATACAGGCCACATAGAAGAGTTTCGTCACTCAGAGGTGCAGGCAAAGGCAATGGCTCAACGTCCGAAGGTTTTGGGTTGTCGCAAAAATGGAAGTGAGTTTCCTGCTGAAGTCTCTATTGCTAAATTGAAGTTAAACGATGAAATTATCTTTACTGCTATTCTTCATGATGTGACTGAGCGTCTTCGCATGGAAGAAAAGTTAGAACACGATGCTTCTCATGATTTACTAACGAATCTTGCTAACCGAGAAATGTTTATTAATGGCTTAGAGCGAGCTATTAGCCAGACTAAGCGCGATCAAGAATATTTATTTGCTCTACTTTTCCTTGATCTCGATAATTTCAAAAATATTAATGATAGTTTAGGACATTTAGCTGGTGATGAACTGCTAATAACTTTTGCCCATCGTTTGCAAATTCTGTTGCGTGCTGGGGATACTTTAGCTCGTTTGGGAGGAGATGAATTTACGATCCTTTTAGAACCGATCAAGGATATTGAAGACGCGCTCAAGGTGGCCGAGAGAATCCACGAACAATTATTGGCTCCTTTTATTCTGAATAATCAGGAAGTTTTTATCAATACCAGTATTGGTATCACCTTCAGCAAAGATAAGTACAACACACCAGAAGAAATTCTCCGGGATGCAGATACGGCCATGTATCGTGCTAAAAAATTGGGCAAAGGGAGTTGTATGATTTTTGATGAACAAATGCACTACCGAGCAGTTAACCGCTTGCAATTAGAAACTGAATTAAGAAAGGCTCTAGAACGTCAAGAATTTAGGCTTTACTATCAGCCAATTTTCTCATTAACTACTAATAATATTTTGGGTTTTGAAGCTTTAATTCGTTGGCAACATCCCCAAAAAGGGTTCATTTCTCCTAGTAAGTTTATTCCTCTAGCGGAAGAGACTGGGTTGATTATTCCTATAGGTTTATGGGTACTAGAAGAAGCTTGCCGTCAACTATCTATTTGGCATCAAAAATTCCCTCATCAAAATTTCCTTACTGCTAGTGTAAATATCTCTAGCAGACAGATTAGAGACTCAACTATAATAGAAGAAATTGACATAATTATCAGGCAAACTAATATACCTGCTCAAAGTTTGAAGTTAGAGTTAACTGAAAGCATACTAATGGAAAATATTACTATAGCAACTAACTTTCTCAAACAGCTTAGACTAAGAAATATTGATGTTTGTTTGGATGACTTCGGCACAGGTTATTCATCTTTGAGTTACTTACATCTGTTTCCTGTTAATGTCTTAAAAATTGACCAATCTTTTGTTAGTCAGATTCAACCAAATGATGAGAAAATAGCTATTATTCGTTCTATCATTAATTTGGCTGACGATTTGGATATAGATATTATTGCTGAAGGGATTGAAACCCAGTATCAATTAGAAAAACTTCAGGAGTTAGGATGCGAAAAAGGACAAGGATATTTGTTCTCAAAACCATTAGAAGCTCAAGCATTAGAAAGTTTATTAATTAGAAATTAGTCTTTAATAGACTTCTTGCATACGTCAGGGAATAGGGAATAGGGAATAGGGAGATGGAATTTTTTATTTCATATCAAATCTGGTAGTATCGGTAGAATTCAAGACCGTAGGAGTTTGGTCTCCAAACCTTCCACAAACTAGGAGTTTTCACTCTTTTCTGATGGTAGAATTATATCCCTTCCGTTGCCCAGCGGATTTGATATCATATCTTGAATTGATTTAATTAAAACTTTTGCAAGAGGTCTATTATAGAACCCAAATGGGTTCTTTTCTTGAAATACAAAGGTTTCAGGAAAGCCGTTTTCAGGAGCATAACAACTATAAGGGTTCAGGAAACCGAAAAATTATCAAAAATGACTATTCACCAATGCCGCAATTTAATACTCTATAACTTGTTATCTGTCAATAGCCATAATTACTTAAGCATTTCTACTTGTCTAAAATTTATCGTTTTGAGATTATCCACCTTGACCAAAAATGTAAATATTCTGGATGATATTAACGTAAATACTTGCTTGTAGCTTTATTCAAGACAGAATCTTTTACTTTTAAACACAACATTGGCACAATACCTTATGTACAAACTATGATACCAAATGCCTAAAATAACGCAAGTGCGTGAAATATTTTGTCATAATTTGGGGAAAATCGGAACTTGTTTGATTAAAATAAATAATTTTAATGACTGACGTGATAAGTTAAATTTATATTTTTCCCTTCTTGTCTAATTTTTAGTTTGAAACTACTTTTAGATGATTGGCGATCGCCTGACTGACAAAAAAGAGAAAATTAAAGATACCTTCAGGGGTTCTATAAATTTAGGAATTTCATACCGTGTTTCAGCAACACCAAAAATATTAATTCCTATTATTTTAATCTGATTATTTATATTCATTAATTATTAATTATGTCTAACCAACTCCAGCTATCACCTAGAACCTTAAATATCTTATTAATTGAGGATAATCCAGGAGATGTTTTCCTGATTCTCGAAATGTTAAGATTAGCCAATACGACGCAATTTAACACAACCCAGGTTGAGCGATTAGAAAAAGCAATTACACAACTTCAGCAAAATGAGTTTGATGTAATTTTACTGGATTTGAATTTACCCGACAGTAAAGGAATTGAAACAGTTATCTCAATTAACGAACAAGCTCCATATACTCCTATTGTCGTACTAACAGTAACCAATAGCCAAGAATTAGGGGTTGAAACAGTTCGGGAAAAAGCACAAGACTTCCTAATCAAAGAACAGGTTAGCACTGCTTTCTTAGTTCGGTCAATTTACTATGCCATTGAACGAAAACATTCAGAGAGTGAAATTTTATTACAAAAACACCATTTAGAACAGCGTATTGCTATACAAACTCAAGAACTAAACCAACTTCAACAAGAACTTCAGCACATAATCTATCAACGTCAAAACATTGAAGAAGAATTACTTTACAATGCTTCCCATGACTCTTTGACAAATTTACAAAATCGTGCTTGGTTTCTCGAACGACTATCCCATGTATTAGAAATTGCTAAACGAGATGCAACTTATTTCTTTTCCATATTGCTGATTGATATTAATAGATTTCAGGTCTTAAATACCAGTTTAGGTTATCCGACTGGAGACCAAATACTTAGAGAATTCGCTAATCTATTACAAACTATAATCAGAAGTGAAGATTCTGTCGCCCGTTGTGGAGGAGATGAATTCGCTATCTTAGTAGAAAATAGTCAATCTTGTGGGGAAGGAATTCGTCTTGCTCAACGTATTCAAGAAGGATTAAAATCTCCTTTTAAGTTCGATCAACAAGAAGTAATTATCTCAGTTAGTATTGGCATTGTTTGTGATTGTAATGTTTATGAAAATGGTGAAAATATTTTACGGGATGCTCATTTAGCAATGAAAGAAGCTAAAGAAAGTAGTCAAGTTGATTATGCTATTTTCAACCAAGATATGCACAGTTTAACTCTAAAGATATTAGAGTTGGAACAGGATTTACAACAAGCCTTAAAACGTCAAGAATTTATCTTGTATTATCAGCCAATTATATCTTTAACCAGCCAAAATCTTGTTGGGTTTGAAACATTACTTCGTTGGCAACATACTAAAAAAGGTTTCATCCCTCCAGGGGAGTTTATTCCAATAGCTGAAGAAACAGGATTAATTGTTGAAATTGATGATTGGGTATTCAGAAATGCTTGTCTGCAATTAAAAGCTTGGCAGGAAAATTTTCCCCAAGCAAGGAATATTTTCCTCAGTGTTAATTTATCTGCTAGACAACTCAATAATTCAAGTTTGACGAATAAAATTCAGCAGATTTTGACAGAAACACAAGTAAGTGGGGAAAATATCAAGTTAGAAATTACAGAAACTACTTTGATGGAAAATGCGGTTAAAGCAGTTGATATTTTATCTGAGTTACAACAACTGAATATTAAGTTAAGTATGGATGACTTTGGCACAGGGTATTCTTCTTTGAGTTATTTACAAAAGTTTCCTCTAAATAGTTTAAAAATTGACCGTTATTTTGTGAATCAAATGGATAACTCTCAGGAAGATTTAGAAATTGTTGGTACTATTATTGCCCTAGCACATACATTAGAAATGGAAGTAATTGCTGAAGGAATAGAGACTGCTGCACAATTAGATATTCTTCAATCTCTTGGTTGTGAATATGGACAAGGATATTTTTTATCTTATCCTTTAAAAGTAGAAGATGCGACTGCTTATTTTGAGTAATATAGAATACGGCAGCATTGGTAAAGGGTAAGGAAGAAGGTAGAAGGTAGAAGGAGGAAGGTTTTATACCAATTACCAGGCATTAATGCTATACTTAGGCAACACTTCAGTTATTAAGTAAATAACACAGACTGAACATCTTTTTGTTAATTTAAGCCAAGTTAATGTTAGTTATTCTTATTTGACTTCTCCCTTACTCCTCTACTTAATAAAATGTAGAAAAGTTTTTGATGGTATTAGTTATCTAGGAGAGAAGGCTTAAAAGCGGGAAAAACTTAAATTTCCTGTAGATATTCACACTTATGTTTACACAAACCATACTAGCGGACATGATATAATATTTTTTTTAGTAAAACACTTATAATAAGGTTCGTAGTTTTGCTCTAGCCCTAATACCAATTACCAGGCATTAATGCTATACTTAGGTGACACTTCAATGAGTTAATTATCCATTATCCATTATCTATTATTCATTAATGAAAAGTATGTCATTGCGACTGGAACGGAGTGGAAGGTTTGCGGAGCATTCCCGAACGGATAGCAATCTCAGGGTAAACATTTCATTACATAGTGAGGTTTATTTGTCCTACTGGATTGACACATTTAAAATGCTGCCCTGCGACGGATTGCTGAATCTCTTTCATAGTCTGAGTTGAAGCCGTCTAACGCACCCTACTGGACCGACACAGCTAAGACTGTACATTAGGGAGTAGGGGAATGGGGGAGTAAGGGAGTAGGGGAGCAAAATTTTTGTTGGGTTTCGGTTCCTCAACCAAACCTACATCTATTGCACCATTTAACGTGTGTCAGTCCACTACAATTTTGCTTCCTTTTAGGGAGAGGTAATTATCAATTATTCATTATCAATTATCAATTATTCAACCTTCTTCCATTCTGACTCCTGACTCCTGACTCCTGACTTCTCGCTCTTTATTTATAACTATTCAAGCAGAAACTATATTACTTCTAAGCAACACTCATATCAACAACTTTTTCCACATCAAGAATTAGTAAAAGTTGTTTTTCTAACTTATAAGCACCTCGAATTAATTCCCGTACTTTTCCTCTCAATGTTTCCGGTGGCGGTTCAAAATTATCTTGAGATACATCAATCACATCTCCTACTTCATCCACTAATAAACTAATTGTTTCATCTTCAAAACGTACCACCACATTAAGAGGTAATTTTTCCATTTTATTATCAATTAAATTCAATCTCCTGCGCAAATCAATTGCAGTTACAATTTGACTCCGAAGATTAATTAATCCAGCAACTTCTGGTGAGGATAAAGGCACATGAGTTATCTTTTGATAACGAATAATTTCTTGCACTTTTTCTACTTCTATGCCAAAGAATAGTTTCTCTAGATAAAAAGTACAAAATTGATTTTCTTGGGTCGCTTTTATAGTTGGATTTTCCATTTTTTATTCTATAAAACTAAAAGGAAGAAGGAAGAAGGAAGAAGGAAAGAGGAAGAAGGAAGAAGGAAGCAAAATTGTAGTGGAGTGTTTCACCTAAAATAGTGCATTAGATTTTTTTGTATAACTGACACCCTATCCCCCCATCTCCCCATCTCCCCATCTCCCCATCTCCCCACCCCCCCCATTTTCTATTGCAACATTTAAGATGAAACAATGCAGTAGGGTGCGTTAGACGGCTTAAATTAATACTATGAAAGGGATTTAGCAATCCGTCGCAGGGCACCATTTTAGATGTAGGTTGGGTTGAGGGACGAAACCCAACAACAATCTTTCTCCCCTACTCCTGTACGGACGTCCCATGCAACGTCCCTACTACTCCACTAATGCACTATTTTAGCTGAAACAGTCTAGTAGACCGACACATCTAAAATTGTCCGTTACATCATTGGGGGGCGGGTTTATCTAACTTTAGGTGAAAGTTCGTTAATTTAACGGGGAAACCCGCCCCTACTATTGCACCATTTAAGATGAAACAGTCCAGTAGGGTGCGTTTCACTACGCGACATGAAAAGACGGCTTAAATTAATACTATGAAAGGGATTTAGCAATCCGTCGCAGGGCACCATTTAAGATGAAACAGTCTAGTAGGGTGCGTTTTGCTGCGCAACATGAAAAGCGGGATAATTTAATCATGGCGTAGTCAAGTTAATATTCTTCTCACATAACGCGCCGATACAAGGGGATATCTGTGCGTTACGGCGGTATACAGGGGTTAAATGATTATTTTGGCAGATTATAACCCGCCTAACACACCCTACGACTTATAGAACTCCTGAAGGGATCTATTTAAAAACAGAGGAGGGAGATGGGGAGATGGGGAGATGGGGAGATGGGGAGATGGGATGTATTATATAGAATCCGGGTAATTAGTTATCGTATTGCGGAGGAGTCAGTCCTCGTAGGGGCGTTTTCCTGACGGAATGCTCCGCAAACATGTCGCGCAGCGAAACGGCCGTTAGCTTCGCATAACTATCGTTAACGCCCGTACAGGAGTTAGGAGAAATATTGGATTTGAACTATTAAATTATATAATTCCTATTCAATAGAAAACTTGTCTTAATGAAGAAGTAGTTTTGCAATTACTGTATAACCGGATTTTATATTAGATATCTCCCACTCATCCAATCATCAAATCATCAAATCAATTATTACCCATTTTTTATCAATTACTTTTCCCTCCAACCTATTTTCTGGAGATACGCTTAGGGCTTCTATAGATAAGATAAGGCTACTAAGAATTCTGCCTTCCTTCCATCCCTTCTTCCTTCTTGCTTCTACTTTCTTGCTTCTTCCTTAAACCGAAACGGTAACTTGCTTTTCTGACAACTTAGTTTTAAAATTCGATAAAAATTTTAAATTAGCCATCTTAATTACTTCCTCCACATCCAAAATTTCTGTCACCCTTTCCTGAATAACTGCCGCATAATCAATTCCCTTTTCAGTAGCAGCACCTTTAATCTTAATTTCTTGCTCCACAATATCCAAAATTTGTTCCACTACAAACCCTACTAAATTATCCTCATCCATCGCTACAACCACCACTTGAATAGTTGATAATTCAGAAAAATTTTCCCTTTGAGAAGATAATTCATTTCTACCAAGAAGCTCCGATAAATAAATTAAAGGTAAGATTTGTTCCCGATATTGAATCACCTTTTGATTACCAATACGTTCCACAGAAGTAATAGGAAATTCCTCTAAACGAGCAACCCTAGACCTAGTAATAGCCATCCGTCGATTATCAGGTCCCGAAAATAACAATAACATCTCCAATTCATTAGCAGTTTCTTGAGATTCTGCTTGTGTAGCTGTTATCTGAGAATCTGTTTCTTCAGAAATTACATGAACAGTTTCAGCTAATCCCTGAACATCTAAAATTAATGCTACCCTTCCATCTCCCATAATAGTTGCTCCAGCAAAACAAGAAATTCCTTTAAGCTGTTTTCCTAGAGGTTTAACCACAATTTCTTGAGTATCATTAATAGCATCAACCACTAAACCAAAAGACTGATTTGCAGCTTGTAGAACAACAATATTTAGAATATCCAGATTGTGATTTTGCCCCTTGAGATTTGAACCCTCTAACCAGGGAGTCGCCAGAGGATAACGGTAGGCCAGGTTTGCTTCTAATTGTAATGCGTCCCTTAAATATATCAGAGGCAAAAGATGGCCCCGCAAACGATGAACAGGGGCACCATGAACCATTTCTACCCCTTTTTTCGCATCCTCCCCTTCCAGACGGACTAACTCTAATAAACTGACTTGAGGTAGAGCATAGCGATCGCCATTAGTAGTAATAATTAAGGTAGGGATAATAGCTAGAGTCAGGGGAATTTTTAATTTAAAAGTAGTTCCCCGATTAACTTGACTAGAAATATCAATAGTGCCACTAATTTTTTCAATGTTGGTTCGGACAACATCCATCCCCACTCCACGTCCTGAAACATTAGTAACTTGTTGAGCAGTAGAAAACCCTGGAATAAAAATCAGATTTAATGCCTCATTTGGAGTTAAACGGGATGCTTGTTCATTAGTAATAATATGACGTTGAAGAGCTTTAGCTTTAATCTTCTCTACATCAATTCCTGCCCCATCATCCCCAACCTCTACATTCACATAACCACTTTCATGGAAAGCTCTTAACCAAAGTCTACCGATGGGAGGTTTACCTTTAGCAGTTCTAATATCTGAGAGTTCAATACCATGATCCACACAGTTACGGACTAAATGAGTTAGGGGAGCTGAAATAGCTTCAATTAAAGTTTTGTCCAGTTCAGTTTCTTCCCCTTCCATTTCTAAATTTATTTCTTTGTCCAATGACACAGATAAATCTCGCACCACTCTAGGAAATTTACTCCAAATCGTGCGAATTGGCTGCATTCGGGTTTTCATTACCCCTTCTTGCAATTCTGTAGTTACTAAGTCTAAACGTTGGGAAGTATCAGCAAAAACAGTATCAGTCTGTTGATTAGTAAATTCTAAGATTTGGTTGCGACATAAAACCAACTCTCCCACCAAATTCATTAATTTATTCAGCAGTTGTACATCTACTCGAATATAACTATCTGAAATATTTGAAGTTGCAGAAATAGTAGATATATCTTCCCATAAATCTCCTGATGAGGGAGACATCGAAGAAGTCTCTGGAATATTAGATAATTGTTCCGTTTCCCCAGGGAGTAATTGTTCCGAAACAGTTTGTTGAGTATCGCCGATCATTGACTTTTGAGGCGAATTTTCTGCTTGTTCCAACTGAGACGAAGAGTTTTCAGGAGGAGAAGAAACCTCTGTTTGGGTTTTTTCAGTCTGTTTTGATGAGATGGTACTTGACAAACTCTCTTTTAGAGAGTCATAATTATTATCCCCCTCTTCTCCCGTTTCTTCCAGACAGGAGAGAATTTGTTTAATCGCATCAATTACCTGAAGTAAAATACTCGTAATCTGAGGAGTCAAAATAATTAGACCTTCTTCCAAACAGGTCAATAAATTTTCCCCCGCATGAGCTACAGATTGAAGAATATCCAAACCCAAAAATCCACTATTTCCTTTGAGGGTATGAAGCGAGCGATAAATACGTTGCATCAATTCAGGATTTGTCGGGTGTTGTTCTAGTTCGACTAAATCACTCTCTAACTGATTGAGAGTTTCATAGCTGTCAACTAGGAACGCTTTAACATCTTCATCTATTTCCATGTCGTTTGAGTGAATAGCAGCATCAACTTTTTTGTATTATAGAAGTCATTTGGTATCTTTGTCCGCGATTAAATTTTTGAGTTACGAGTCAGCAATGGAATAGAGGCAATACACCGAAAAGATTGAAAAATCCTCTACCAGAAATATTGTCATTTTCTGAAGCTTCCATAAATGCTTGTTTTTCCCTCATCAAATTTTTCCATCTCTCCCTCCTGAATGGAAAATCACTAACCCAGTTCATTTTCTGAAGCTCCGAGAAAAATCTCAAGAATATTGTTGGTTGCATCCTCACGATTTTTGTGATAAGATAAAACTTAAATGGGGTTACTCGTCTATATGCATGATTTTTTATTCAACTAAATTTCCTTGCTCACAGACAATCAAATATTCAGAAATATTTTCATCTTGTTAAGCTCTGATAGGGATTGCTGATTAAATATCAAAGGATTGACAAATAAAGGTTTGAGAAATTTTCAGCCCGGAAAAAGTACCAGCTTTTCAGTTAATAGAGGGAAAAAGTGAGCATTATGGGGTAAATATGGCAGAAAAATCACTCTTGGTATTATGAACGACCAACTTCTCTATAACTCCTATTTATCCTGTAGGGGCGATTCGCTATTAACTCTGAGGAACACCATCCATGAGGTATAATCCAAATTTGGTAATTAGGTAGCAAATCGAATTTATGGCCTTAATTTTAATTACAGATGATGCAGCATTTGCCCGTCGAATGGTCAAAAAAGCTCTCAAAGAAGACAACCATGAAATGCTAGAAGCTGGTAATGGTAATGAATGCTTAGAAATGGTTGCTACTCATTCCCCTGATTGTATTCTCCTAGATTTGTTAATGCCAGAACTTGATGGTTTTGGGGTACTAAAAAAACTTCAAGAGCAAGGCTCTAACATTCCTGTTATTGTATTATCAGCAGATATTCAAGATGCTGCCCGCACTCAATGTGAAGAGTTAGGAGCCTTTACCATGTTACAAAAACCTCCAAAACCTCCTGAAATTAAAGAAGCAATTTCTCAAGCACTCCAAGCAAAAGGTTGAAATTAAAGTGGTAAGTCTGACAGATGAACAACTTGATATCCTGACTGAGTTAATTAATGTTGGTATTGGCCAAGCGGCCAAAATGCTCAACGAAATGATAGAATTTCGTATTCGCTTACAAGTACCTTTGTTAGAGGTACTATCAGGGGTTGAACTACAGGAGATATTGAGCCAACGTTTAGGTATCGAGCCATTATCTTCAGTACAATTGGATTTTAGTGGGTCTTTTGCTGGTACGGCACAGTTAGTTTTTCCCACAGAAAGTGCAGCTAGTCTAGTTTCTGTCCTCACTGGAGAAGAAGTTGAAAGTCCCGACTTAGATACCCTCAAAATTGGGACATTGACTGAAGTGGGGAATATTGTGATTAATGGCGTGATGGGGTCAATGAGTAATATGTTAGACCAGCCAATGCACTATGCTGTTCCTACTTATACAGAGGAAGATATTGAACACCTCGTACCCATGCGAGAACCTGAGAACTCTGTCCTTTTAGCCCAGGCAAGATTTGATGTTGAGGAGTTACAACTAAAAGGCGATATTATTCTGTTCTTTAAAGTGGGTTCTTTTCAGGATTTACTCACTGTCATCGAAAATTTTTAATCAAGATAAAAAGGGAATAGGGGGAAATAATGGATAATTAATAATGGATAATTGATAATGGATTTTATTATTTGGAGATCTCTACTGTAATAATTCAACTTTATTTCTAAATTATGAATCCTAAATTAAGCCATTCAATTCTCAATTCTCAATTGCCAATGTTTGAGAAGAATTAGGAATAGTAAAATAGAAAGTTGAACCTTTTCCAACTTCTGAATTTGCCCAAATTTTCCCACCATGACGTTTAATAATTCGCTGCACAGTTGCCAACCCAATTCCTGTGCCTTCAAATTCATTTTTACTATGTAACCTCTCAAAGGGAATAAACAGTTTATCTGCATCTTTCATATCAAAACCCACTCCATTATCAGCAACAAAATAAACCAACTGTTTTTGAGATATTTCCTCACCTCGATTATTTTCTAATTCTTGTGAGTCAGGATTAAAAAAACTTCCCACTTCAATTATTACTTTTTCTTGTTTTTGGCTATACTTTACAGCATTATTTAATAGATTTTCTAAAGCAATATACACAAGATTTTCATCTGCCACTGCGATGATATTAGATTCAACAATAGCTTCTACCTTTTGGTTAGGATATTTCATCTCTAATTGCTGAATAATTTGATTAGCTAATACACTTAAATCAACATCACTCAAGTAAGTCTTTTGTTTTTCAACATGAGAAAATAACATTAAATCCTGAATCAGTTGATTCATTCTATCGCAAGACCGATTCATAATATCAAACCATTGTCGGTCTTGAGTATCAAACTGCTCTTTATATTTTTCTACCCAAAGAAAGAGAACTCCTTTAAAATTGCTGAGAGGATTGCGTAAATCATGGGAAACAGTATAACTAAACGCTTTTAATTCTTTATTAACCGCCTCTAATTCCTCTGTTTTTTTTTTCAGTTCTTGGTTAGTTTTCTCTAATTGTTCTGTGCGTTTTTTCAGTTCTTTTTGGATGATTTTTCTCTCAATTCCATAGCGAATTGATTGAGTTAAAATCTCAGTTGTAACTTGTCCTTTAATCAGATAATCCTGCGCTCCTTTTCTCACAGCTTCCATAGCTAGTTTTTCATCGTTCATTCCTGTTAAAATCACAATAGGAATATTGGCAGCTTTTTGTTGAATATTTAAAAGAGTTTCTAATCCTTGACTATCTGGTAAAAGTAAATCTAATAAAATTACATCACAAGTTGCATTTTCTAGATGAGATATAGCTTTTGCTAAATAATCAAAATGACTTACCTGAAACTTACTAATTTGAGATTCTTTCAAAATTTGTTGCAGGAAAAAAGCATCTCCTAAATTATCTTCTACAAGAAGAATAGAAACTAACTGCTGGTTCATCATTTCTTCTATCTAGCTTTTCTCTATTATTTATCATACATCTTTAGTCATTTATAGGCAAGAGAAACTTAAATAGAAGCTTAAGCAGATATACCTACATCTTTGAATATATTTCTAGCAGAAATAGGCAAAAGATTAGCTAATCTCTTTTGGGAGTAACTTAGAATTTTTGCTCAGTCTTTCAATTTTACTTCCTCTTTCAAAAAGAATAAATTAATAGCTGATTACTACATTAGATATCAAGAATGATTTAAGTGCATCAGCAAAATTAATTACACATTCTATTAACTCTCTGTTCCCCGTTCCCTATTCCCTGTTCCCTTTCCCAAGGCAGATATACCTACATCTTTGAATATATTTCTAGCAGAAATAGGCAAAAGATTAGCTAATCTCTTTTGGGAGTAACTTAGAATTTTTGCTCAGTCTTTCAATTTTACTTCCTCTTTCAAAAAGAATAAATTAATAGCTGATTACTACATTAGATATCAGGAATGATTTAAGTGCATAAGCAAAATTAATTACACATTCTATTAACTCTCTGTTCCCTGTTCCCTATTCCCTGTTCCCTTTCCCAAGTAGGAAATCTATTTTGCACAACTACTTATGATATATTTAAGAACAATTAAGACAATTCAAAATCCTTTTATCTTCTGGCTCCTGACTCCTAACTCCTGACTTCTAACTTACCGAAAAATAAAGGTATAAAGCCTCTCACTCACCGTGGAGAAACAAAAAAAATTTCCTTTTATTCAATCCTATCCGTTTTTAGGGAGAGGTAATTATCAATTATCAATTATCAATTATCAATTATCAATTATTGAACGCTATTTGCATAGCATTCCGTAGGAAATGCTGACAAAATAGTTAGAAATTCAAGGAAGTTGCACAAATCTAAACCAAAACTCTTTTAAAGACTGTATCACTGCCATAAATTCTGGCAAATCAACTGGTTTAGTCAGATAACAACTAGCATGGAGAGAGTAACTTTCAATAATATCTTTTTCCGATTTGGAAGAGGTTAAGACAACGATAGGAATAGTTTTTAATTCCTTATCCTGTTTAATTTCTTTCAAGACATCAAAGCCATGTTTTTTAGGAAGGTTTAAATCTAGTAGAATTAGATGGGGTCGGACAGAATTTTTATAATTTTCTTGTTTATGGAGAAACTTCATTATTTCTTCTCCATCTGATACCTGATATAGTTTATAAGGCGAACCATTTTGATTGAGAGCTTCTTTAATAATAAAAACATCTCCAGGATTATCTTCTGCTAAGAGAATATTAATTTCCTTATTTTTTTCGTTCATTATTTTTACTACAAAATTAGGTATTATATTTCTAATATAGGCTAGGATAAACATCTATTCTGGCATAGCTCGAGGAAGAGTAAAATAGAATGTTGAACCTTTTCCTAATTCTGACTCCAACCAAATTTTCCCTTGATGACGTTGAGTTATTTTCTGACATATTGCTAATCCAATGCCAGTTCCTGGATATTCTTGTCTGGTATGTAACCGTTGAAAAATCAGAAAAATTCGCTCAAAATACTGTTGAGAAATACCAATACCATTATCCTTAATCGAGAATAACCAATAGTCATCCTCTGAACGAATGCTTATTTCAATATTTGGTGGCTCTTCGCTACGATACTTAATGGCATTATTGAGGATATTTTGAAATAGTTGAATTAATTGGGACTTATCCGCCATAACAGTAGGTAAGGGTTCTCGGCAAATATTGGTATTAGTTTCTTCCATCAACAACTGAAGATTACTTAACGCCGTATCCAAAACCTCTTCACAATCAGTTGGCTCAAAAGATTGGCCAAGTCTACCCACCCTTGAGTATACCAGTAAATCGTGGATTAGAGACTGCATTCGCATAGCTCCATCTACGGCAAAATCAATAATTTGATTAGCATCTGCATCTAATTTATCTTTGTAACGTTGGCCTAACATTTGAGTAAAACTGGTAACCATCCGTAAAGGTTCTTGTAAATCATGGGAAGCAAGGTAAGCAAAATTTTCTAATTCAGCATTAGAACGTTCTAATTCTTGTTGTATTGATTGGCGTTTTTTTAGTTCTTCTTGATAAATGTGGATACGATCTGTTAAATCAGTAATATCCTGAATAGACATTAAAGCATAGTAACCATTACCATCGTCAGTAGGAATAGCATTAACGGTAGTTTGTTGAATCCTTGTTTGTTCATTGGGAAGAAAACAAGGAATTAAAGGAGGGTGTAATTGAGGGGAAAAAATAGCAGGAAATCCCCCAGAAAAAACTTGGTAGAAACGACTTTGATATTTAGGTTCTTTGAGGTGAGGAAAAAAGTCTAAAAGATTTTTACCAATAATGTCATCCCTAGAAATTTTTGTCCAATTTTCTAGACAACGATTCCAAAATAGGACAACAAAATCTTGTCGTAGTAGGCATAAACCAACAGGAACATGATCGACTAAATTAAATTGGGTTGTTGCTTTGAGAATTTGGGTCATTTCAATTATTAGTTAGCCTCCTGCGGAGGAACTACGTTAACAGTTATCAGTTATCATTACCTCCAACTGGAGCTAGAGGTTTGAAATACTGAAATTTATTTTTTAGTTATTTTCTCTTTTCAATATTACTTGTTTATGATTAAACTTTTAGCTCTGCTTGGCTATTGTCTGAGAAAGTGGTATAATTACTATCCTGGTAATTATGTGTTTTCCTATGTTTCCAGAATTTGATTTAGTGAGACATTTTATAATAGAAATCCTGGATAAAACATTTAAAAATAATTATGGGGTTTTCACTAATCTGCACAACAATCAGATAATATTGTAGCTAAAAATCCTAATTTTGTAGCAGAAGCAACAGTAAATCAAACACATATAGAAATTATTAAACCTGTATTTAAGAAAAATTGCTAATTTTTTGACTCTAGAAATTACTGTAAATGAAGAATTTATAGTTTTTCCTAGCAACAAAATTTAGAAGGTTACAAATGTTATGCTTGAAACTCTGGAAATGCTAAAATTTGGATTATTATAATTTATTTTGTACATATAAATAATAATAATCCAAAATATTGCTGCTCGCGATCGCTCATCAAAAAAAATCCTAATTATAAGATAATTAAATTACCACTAATTTTTCCTAAAAACATGGACTTTAATTATATTAATTATTGTCAATATTTACTCAATTCTCACACCAACTATACTTTAACTAATTTAGCTAACCACCTAGAAAAAATTAGCCATGATCAAATTAATCGTTATTTACAGCGGTTTTCATATGAATAAACCACAATGTTCAAACCAACCCACGGCATCATCTTCAGTTAACGCAGCAAAATGGCTTTGTTGCATGAAAGTATATATCTGCCTTACTTGCTTGTGCATATGTACTTCATAACGCGCGTAAACTGCTGTAACTATTGGACAATAGATGAATCAAACATCAATATGAGACAAAAAAAGGCTGAAACCTTTCCAGGTAAAAGTTTTGAGATTTAATTAGCAGAGCAATAACTATTGGACAATAGATGAATAGAACATCAATAATCGCGAAATAGAGCAATATAGCTGCCGCGCTTGCTCCGCGTTTGATATGCGAACCAAAGCGGAATGGATGTTCTATCGCTACCGATCGCTATTTTTATGTAACAAAGCCCAGCAAAATTGTAGGGTGCGTTTTGCTGTCGCATAACTCCGTTTTGCTAGCGCAAAGCTCCGCTTTTTCCTGACGGAATGCTCCGCAAACATGTCGCGAAGCGTTAACGGAGTTGTGCGGAACGCTAAACGGCTGTCGCCGACATGAAAAACGCTGCGCGACATGAAAAGACAGCTTAAACTCAGACGATGAAAGGGATTTAGCAATCCGTCGCAGGGCACCATTTTAGCTGTGTCAATCCAGTAGTGGACCGACACAGCTAAAAGCTAAAAGTGTGCAATAATAGATTTTCAAGTTCCGTTGTTGCGCTGCAGCGCGATTCAGTTGCGTAAGTCCTGAATTAGGTCATTCAAAGCTGATTAATATACTCTTTTAATAGGGGATTAATGAACAAAATCGTCTCTTGATTTTTCGGTTTTAATTCGAGTAAAATTCGTCTTTTCAGAGAGTCTATCACCATTAATAAATCAGGGATAGAAACAGATTGTTTATCTAAGAGTTTTGTTAAATAAATGGGATTACTTTCTTGAGCTATCAAAAATATTAATTCTTTCTCACTTTGGGTAAGACGTTGAAATTTTTTATCGAATATATTCTTGAGAGATTCAGTTAAAATTAAAGGATTCATAGCTAAAAATTGAGTGAAACTACCCCTGAAAAACTCTTGAATCATTACGGCAATTATCTGTAACCATTCAGGATTGCCTTGATAATTTTCTATTAAAATGTCCCACTTGTCCACATCTAACAGTTGATAATCTTTGAGAATTTCTTTAGCAGAATTGCCTAAACTGGATAAAGTTAAGGAACGGATGAAGGGGTTAGTCTTAGTTAATACAGCGATTTCGGAAGAGGTTTCTTGACTATTTAAGAGGAGAATACTTTGATGATTTTTTTGACCAACTTTTTCCAAGAATAAATGATAATCTTCATAACCATTTTTATACCTTCCGGCAAGGTGTTCGGGTTTAAAGATTTGATACCAATCATCAAGGATAACTAAACAACGATATTGACGAAAATAGTTAAGAATACAAGAGATTTTATCTTCTGTATCTTCTGGAATTTTTGCTGATTTTGGGAAGATTTGTAGGAGTTTAGTTAAGAGTTTATCTAAGGGAGGAGAAAAATATAAACTTCGATAGATGATATAGTCAAAATGGTGTTTAATTTGTTGGATTAGTTGGATAGATAAAGCAGTTTTTCCACTTCCTTTGAGTCCTAATAGAGTAATGAGACGACAGCGATCGCCTACTATCCATTTTTCTAGGGTATTCAGTTCCTCAATTCTGCCATAAAAGCGCAAAATTTCTGGGGCAGTTCCTAAGTCTAGATAGGGTTGAGTTGGGATTATTTCGGGGGGTGAGTTAGCTTCTTTAGAGTTAGGGTGATCGGTGCAGATATGAAGGTTATTAAGTGCTAGAAAATCCCCCTCTGATGAAATATTAGAAAATTGAATATTCTCTAAAATTCCCCTTGCTGTTGGTTTATGAATATCCACTCCCAAAACCTCAGATAAAAGTTTCCATAATTCCGATCCCTTATCCCCAATATGACCTTCAGTTAAATAGGATTCATGGGCAATATCTGAATAAGTTTTACCCTCTAAACTCCCTTTGATAATCGTCTTCTGGATATGGCTGAGGTTTTCACCAGTTTTGCTAAGAACTAGGTCATCTAGGAGTTGTAGAACTGTTGCAAATGACATAGGGAAGAGTATGGGTTAAGTTTATCACTATTTTAGCCTAATTTTCCGAATTTGCCGAACTGTTATTGTTAAGTTTTTATACTTTAAGTCCTGAACTTTCCGATGGACGAGGGTTAGGGAGTTAGGGGAAAATTGAGATGTAGAAACAAAAGGCACAAAGCTAAATGTCTTTAATCTAAAGCTTATTTATTGAGAGGCTATTATGACTCAAGTAACACATGAATCCAACTTAGTAGGTGAGGCGTTGAGCACTTCTGTTGGGTGCTACACTTGTAGGGTATTGATGGCTGGACCGGCAGAAAATGGAGTAATTTATATTATGCTCAAAGATATTAAGTCTGATACTCCAAAGTTTTCGTGGTGGTTCTGTGCTAATCGAAATATCCAAAAAGAAATGCTTTCTGTTGCACTAACAGCAATCACAGCAAGTCTACCAGTACACGTTGATATCGCTGACACAAAGGAATATAGTCAGATCTATAGAATGTACCTCAAAACTCCCGAGGGATGAAGAGAATACCGAGGCTGTTGTTTATGGGGTCTGAGGATGTTGACAAAACTTGACAACAGCGATTTTCAAATTTTAAGCATTTTCAGGAGAAAGTCAAATGGTAATGGTAACTTTCCATGGATGTGATTCTATCCAATATAACTCAGACTTCTTGACTGAAGAAATAATTAACGGATGGTTAAGCTTAGATGTGTCTGAAATCTTAGAACCGTTCCAGCAATCTGAAGCAAATGTTCCAGCAGATCGGGGAAGTGAAGAAATAGACCTTTTTTCCTTACCTATCATAGCAGTAATGAATAGTCGTGATTTTAAAGAGAAAAATGTTCAGGCATTTTACGATGAAGACATAACACGATCTGCAGTTCAACAAGCGATAGAGATGGCACAACAAGATGAAGACCTCGAAAAACTTTATCAAAAAGGAGGGAGAAGTTGGCAGGAAGTTGAGGATAAAGTCTTGAGTGAGCTCCGTAAAGAGCTACAGACAAAAGAGATTAATGAAAATGTTTACAAAGCTAATAGTGAGTTCTTGCAGCGAATCGAATATTCTACAAACCAAGAAGGCTTGTTTGAATGTCGCATTGATGGAGAATTGTTTGTCAGAGCTAATTCTTTAACTTCTGAAGGGAAAACTGTTGAAATTGTCACTCAAATAGCTTGTGTAATTATAGATATTGCTTTTATTATCATGTCTATTGTTGGAGTTGGAAATGCAGCTGGGGTGCAGCCAGCCAAGACAATTGCTAAAGTTGCCGAAGCAATTACGAACAAGGCGATTAAAATTTTTAAGGGAATTTTTAAGGAAATAGGTGCTAAGTTTGTGGTTTTAATCGACAAAATTAAACGGCTAATTGGAACAGCTACATCTGAAGGCTCACGGCTATGGAATGCAGTTAAAGAATCAGCCAGAGAAATTTATGCAGTAATCTGTTCTCTTATAAAAGCAGTGAAGGCAAGTGAGTCTTTATACGCGTTTACAAAATTAATGTTGAAAACTTTTAAGATACTGATCTGGGATCAAAACCCTTTCTTGCTGTTAATCTATGTAGTCCAAGCGTTAGCGACAATCATTGCAGATGTTCTCACTGATGGAGCAGCATTAGTGATCCAAGTTATTCAATTAGTAAACTCATTGATGTTCTTTATCATAGATGTAGTTAAGCTAGTCTTGCTACTCTTGCCTAATGTTGCTGCTCGTCCTAGTATTCCAGCTATTTTAAGTCTTGTTTTAACTGAAGTTTAGGAATCCTCAATTTCAGTGCTATCGCCGATCTGGTAGGGTGCGTTAACGGAGTGTAACGCACCCTACTGAACTTTCCTTGAGATATTGTTCAAACTTAGCTTGCGTCTACTCAACAGAAGATACTGATAACTGATAACTGAAACCCTACTCCACAGTCACCGACTTCGCTAAATTTCTTGGCTGATCCACATCCAAACCACGATGAGCAGCAATATGATAAGCTAACAACTGCAAAGGAATAACTGTCAACATCGGCGACAATAACTCATCCACCGCAGGCACCGCCAACACATTATCAAACACATCTGCCTCCGTACTTTCAGGAGTCACCCCAATTAACTGCGCATCTCTCGCTTTAGCTTCCTGAGCATTAGAAAGCACCTTTTCATAAACTAAACCAGGCATAGCGATCGCCACTACAGGCACTTTATCATCCAACAAAGCGATCGGACCATGTTTCATCTCACCTGCTGGATATCCCTCAGCATGAACATAACTAATTTCCTTCAATTTCAAAGCACCTTCTAAAGCAATTGGATAATTAATTCCTCTACCTACAAAAATAAAATCTTGAGTATCATTAAACTGGTGAGCAAAATCTTCGATTTGACTATCTTGAGTTTCTAACATCTGTTCCATCTGTGCAGGAATTTTTTGTAAACCATTAATAATTTCTGCGATTCTTTCCCCAGATAAATATTTTCGTTGCCATGATAAATCTATGGCTAAAAAATAAAATGCCATTACCTGCGCGACAAAAGTTTTAGTTGCTGCAACCCCAATTTCAATACCCGCCCGAATATCAATAATTTGATTAACTAAATTAGCAAGAGAACTTTCTGCCCGATTAGTAATTCCTAATAATATTGATTCAAATTCGGCAGGTTTATCTAAACGACGCTGTTGTTCCATTGCTAAAGCTGCTAAAGTATCAGCCGTTTCTCCAGACTGAGTAACACCAATTAAGAGAGTATTTTTTCTCAGAGGTGAAGGAGCATAACGAGCTTCAGAAGCATAATTTACTGTAGTCGAAATTCCGGCTAATTGTTCTAATAAATACTTGCCAATTAAACTGGCGTGCCAACTCGTACCGCAGGCAAAAATTTCAACCTGTTCTAAATTTTCATATAGGGATGAAGATAACTTTAAATTAGTAGGAGAAACAAGACTATTCATAGCATCCCAATCACTATTAATATAAGCTTCTAAACAACTCCTCACAACATTTGGTTGCTCATGTATTTCCTTGAGCATAAAATGTTTAAAAATGTGTTTCTCAACCAAAGTCGGACTCCAGTTAAGAATACGAGGAAGTTTATTAACGCGATCGCCATCAAAATTATAAACCTCCACTCCCAGAGGCGTTAAACGAGCAATTTCCCCATTATCCAAACTCACAACAACTTGAGTATGAGATACAAGAGCAGGAGTATCAGAAGCACAGAAAAATTCCCCTTGCCCCAAACCGATAGATATAGGTGCCTGTTGTCTAGCAACAATAATTTCATTTGGATAGTCTGCACAAACAACAGCGATCGCAAACCCCCCATCCAATTTATTCACTGTTTGACGCACCGCCTCAAAAAATGCTTCCCTCTGTCCAGTAAAATTAGATAAAAATGCGGCAATTAAATGAGGAATAACTTCTGTATCAGTATCAGAAACAAATTTATGCCCCTGACTTTCCAATTCTTTGCGTAACTCTCGATAATTTTCGACAATTCCATTTTGCACAACTGCCACTCGCCCCGTATCATCCGTATGGGGATGAGCATTATATTCTTCCGGTTTACCATGAGTTGCCCAACGAGTATGACCAATACCAACATTAGCTGGCATTTCCACTCCTACCAATTTTTCTCGGAGGTTGTGCAACTTACCCTTAGCACGAACAGATTTGATTTGACCATCACAAACAGTAGCTAACCCAGCAGAATCATAACCTCGATATTCTAATTTCTCTAATCCTGATAGTAAAATTTCTGTAGCTGACTGTGTACCAATATAACCAACAATTCCACACATTGAATTTTTTACTCCTATTAACTTTAACTGTATTAGGACTGAGGCAGCAAATCTACCTATAGGGTGTATTGCAACGCACCCATACCATAAACAGGTAAGGTATAATCATAAATTTTGTCTTAGTCCTGTATATAAGATAATACTCACTCTACGCGCCTCATTCCGCATGAGCAACATAGTATGTATTGATACTTTTTAAATAATTTTTCTAATTTCGATTAAACACTTATCAACAAATTTTGATAGGTTTGCATAAGGTTGTTCAATATATATATATAGGGATCTGTATTTGCATGGTCGAAGGTAATACTCAACGGAACAGTCTGTCGATGATAAGAATTATGGCGTTGTCCAAAATAAAACAGAGGCCGACCAGTTTTCTGTGTTCCACGGTGCATTTGAAATGATGTAAAGTTTAAGTAAGGTAGGTTGCCAATAAAATGAGAAATTTCCCATACCAACGGAGGAAGAGAACCAATATCCATGTTTGAGTTTTCAATAGAGTCTCGATATACTCTACAAAACTTTGTCCAATCCATCGAAATAACATCATTAATAATCACATCTTGAAACCTATTATCTCCACCAACAGCAATAGGGAAATAAACTGGAAGATTCTTAAAGAGATACCACTCGCCATCGATT
This sequence comes from Dapis hubbardiae BLCC-M172, assembly GCF_050016015.1. Taxonomy (NCBI): domain Bacteria; kingdom Bacillati; phylum Cyanobacteriota; class Cyanophyceae; order Oscillatoriales; family Microcoleaceae; genus Dapis; species Dapis hubbardiae. The sequence goes on along the minus strand of NZ_JBNHEQ010000101.1, from coordinate 30,459 downwards.
TTGCGGGTACAAAAAATCCACTCCACAGATAAAGTTTTAACTAAATTCCATACAAGATAACCTTGAAAAGATGCTCCTTGGGTATTTTGAAAAGACCTTTCATAAACCTCACGAGGTTTTGCTAAGTCTAGCTGTATAGTTACTGAAAGGTTTGGGTTTGAAACAAATTCTTCATTATGGAAAAAACGGAAAGCCCACTATTGATATTTACTCAATTCATCAAGGTTGAGTTTAGTACCTTGATATCTTTCTAAAGCTTATTTTCAGCAATTAACAATGAACAATTAATAATTAATAATTACCCCTTCTTGAAAGAAGGGGATTGGCGCTCAAGGAAATTTTTTTGATTTATCCCCTTGAAAGGGGAGGCTTTAAACCTTAATTGTTGAATGAATAATTAATTATTAACTATTAATTATTAATTATTAACTATTAATTCTTCGGTAAATCCATCTTCACTACTTTTTTTTACCTGAATATTTCAAGTATTATCTTGACATACTCCCGACGTTGCGCTTACGCGAAAACGCGGGATTCTTCAGTCAGCAAAAACTGACCGCTGTTTTAACAGAGGTGATGTCCTCCCCCTGTGATGACGCTTACAATAACAAAATGTACCTAGCATGTCTTGCGGCTTATGAACGTTTAGCTTGTGGAGGTATCCGAATCTTGGCCCTGGCTTTCCTTTATGACGCTCCCCCACCGGAGAGCGCGGGACTTCCCGCCAGGGAAGTTAAATATTAGGCAATTATTTCTATCAATTAGAACTCTCTTCTAAATCTGCATATCTAAAGTCTACAGAACCATCACTTTTGAGAATCCCTCGTGTTTGGGTAGATAGGAAAAGCGTAGGTTCATCCCCTACCTCAAAACCATGACTGATACCTTTTGGAACATCAAACACATCACCAGTTTCGTAAGAAAAACGTTTTCCATCAATAATTATAATTCCAATCCCAGAAATTATCTTAATGATTGTATCTGACTCATCTGGGTTAACTTCTGACTTCTAACTTCTGCGTAGCGGCACTAGGTGCTAGATAGATAATACTAAAAAATAGAGGGAAAATTATTAATTCCCTCTACAAAATTTTTAGTTCTTATACCTAAAATTTTTCTTACCCTCTATTAAATCTCAAACCAAAAACCAATAGAAGGAAATTAGTATTAGTAAGCGAGACCCATACTGCGAGTAGTTTCAGCGCCTAGATAAACTCGGACACTCAAAAAGTCAGTAGGGCAAGCAGTCTCGCAACGCTTACAACCAATACAATCTTCTGTACGAGGGGATGAAGCAATTTGACCTGCTTTACAACCATCCCAAGGTACCATTTCTAAAACATCTAATGGACAAGCACGGACACACTGAGTACAACCAATGCAAGTATCATAAATTTTTACTGAATGAGACATGAATTAAATTCTCCCAACAAATTGATTTTGCCATACCTGCTTAAGGGCAAATGGGACAGCAAGTTTTATAAGCGAATGCTTCGACTTAGTTTACCGCACGACTTCTCATCACTGATAAACATTGTTGAAAAACTTAAAATATCTCAATAAATCTGATAGGGAGTAGGGAAGTAAGGGAGTAGGGAGTAGGGAGTAGGGGAGTAGGGGAGTAGGGAAGTAAGGGAGTAGGGAGTAGGGGAGTAGGGAGTAGGGGAGTAAAGGAGTAGGGAGTAGGGAGTAGGGAGTAGGGGAGTAGGGGAGTAGGGGAGTAAAGGAGTAGGGAGTAGGGAGTAGGGGAGTAGGGGAGTAGGGGAGTAGGGGAGTAGAAGAACAACTGTACCTCAGTAACTTGAGAAATGCGATATGTTAAATTCCCATATAATTACAACTTGCTAATGAAACCTCAAAGTATCTAAAAATAAAGGATTTTGCCTTTTTAGAATCAAAAAAGTGCTAGCTTTTTAGTCCCTAAAGCACCTGCATATCAATTTATAGATGAGCAGACAAGATTCGATTTCCCCACACTTCCCACCCTCCTGACTCCTTCTCCAAAAAATTCAAAGTCCCAACTTTTCTAAGACTGGACGAGTTGACACTACATGACGGTCTAATCCTAGTTCCTTTGGAGAAATGCCTAAAGCTAAACCTATTAATTGGGGTAAGTGTAACACTGGTAAACCCAACTTACGTCCGATCACTTTCTCTACCTCTGGTTGACGGGAATCTAAATTTAAGTGACACAGAGGACAAGGAGTTACCATACAATCTGCACCCTTGTCAATAGCCTCACTAACATGAGTTCCAGCCATTTGAAAAGACTGATTAGTGGCATAACTAGAAAGAGGCCAACCACAACATTGAGTCCGACCTCGATAATAAATAGGAGTCGCCCCAATAGCCCGAAACACATTTTCCATAGATTCTGGTTGATAGGGGTCATCATAAACCAAATTAGTTTGCCCTCTAAGTAAATAACAACCATAGAAGGCAGCACATTTAAGGCCAGAGAGCTTGCGGGTGACACGATTTTGGATTTCTTCGAGACCATAATCTGCCACTAACGCCCAAAGTATATGTTTAACTTCTGTACTACCTTGATAGGGAGAACAACTTTCTTTTTGTAAGAGGCCATTGATTTGTTCTAGGTAAGCTGGCTCAGTTTGTTGGGATTCTTTAAGACGCTCATCTACATGGCCAATAACACCTTGACAAGTGCTACAGTGGGTTAGTAATGGCAAGTTTAGTTCTTCCGCTAAAGCTATGTTACGGGCATTAACAGTATCTTCTAGTAATTGAGAGTCTTCTTTAAAAGTGCCAGAACCACAACAAGCAGCCTTTTTCAGTTCTATTAGCTCTATTCCCAGGACTTGGGTAAGAGCTTGGGTAGACTGATAAAGCTCTCGGCAAGCACCTTGAGCTACACAACCAGGAAAGTAAGCATATTGCAATGTTTTAGAAGGCATGAGATTAACTAATATAGGTATAGGAACAATATTTTATAAACATGACTTATGATTTGTGATATTAATTTTATCACTGTTTATAATATAAGTTTGTGATTTCTATAATGTAGTTGGCAAATAAAACAAGGAAATACTTTGACAACAGTAATAAGCTTGTGATATTTGTGAAAAGTTAAAGAAATTGATTGAAAAAAACAGGATTGAAATCTCCTCCTTTACTGGGGGAGTTTTAAGTAGCTATTAGCTATCAGCATTTAGCTAGCCTCCTAGGTCGGAACTATGTTAACAGCTAAAAATCCAAGGGTTTAAGTACCCCACAAGAGGAGCGAAAAATTAGTGGTGCGCTTTGCGTGGGGGTCAACACCCCCCATTAGACACCAAGAATAAGCTGTTAACGTTTCGTGGAGAGACTTGAATTGCGTTTCGGCTAAGAGCCGACATGTTTGCGGAGCATTCCGTCAGGAAATGCGGAGCATGACCTAGGATAGCTCCTCTGAAGGAGGCAAGAGGCACTTCCGACCCCGGAGGCTAGCTGAGTGCTAACTGCTACTTCAATGCGGAGGGCATTCACTAGACAAAAAACGGACGTGGAGAAAAGCGTCAGACTAACGCTAAGTTAGCAGGATAAAATGAAGCGTCAACCCACTGCATAGTTAACACTCGGTATATTTTTATGCCTTTAGGCAGAACGAGGATGTCAACAAATATTCAGTTATTTAATTGGCATAATGAGTGTTTAGCTTGAACCGAGTTTCGGATAAAATCGGAAACGCAACATCTAAATAATTTAAAGTAAGGAGAAAATTTTATGAGCATAGAAATTATGGGCAAAGTACAGGACATTGTGGCTAAACAACTGGAAGTTGATAAAGAAAAAGTACAGCCAGAAGCTAACTTTGCCAATGATTTAGGAGCTGATTCTTTAGATACTGTAGAATTAGTTATGGCATTAGAAGAAGAATTTGATATCGAGATTCCAGATGAGAAAGCAGAACAAATTGGTACTGTCCAAGCTGCTGTAGATTATATTGAGGAGCAAACAAAAGCAAAAGCATAATATTAATATTGTCCTCAAAACCTTAAGTTTCTGCCTTGTGGGTGTGGAATTTTAGGAAAAGAAAATTATGACAAATTTTGAACTTAAACGGGTAGTTGTCACAGGAATGGGTGCAATAACACCAATTGGCAACACTCTATCTGATTATTGGGATGGGTTATTGAAAGGTAAAAGTGGTATAAGCCCAATAACCCTGTTTGATGCTTCTAAACACAAATCTCGTATTGCTGGAGAGGTAAAAGGATTTGACCCTCACGACTACATGGATCGCAAACAGGCAAAACACATGGACCGCTTTGCTCAGTTTGCAGTTGTAGCTAGCAAACAAGCAATTGCTGATGCCAAATTTGAAATTAACGACCTGAACGCGGAACAGGTGGGGGTAATGATTGGTACTGGGGTGGGTGGCATTAAAGTCTTAGAAGACCAGCAGGAAATATATTTGACTCGTGGCCCAGGTAGATGTAGCCCTTTTATGGTCCCGATGATGATTGCTAATATGGCTGCCGGGTTAACGGCAATTCATACTGGAGCTAAAGGGCCTAACTCATGTCCAGTAACTGCTTGTACTTCTGGGTCACATGCTGTAGGAGATGCTTTCCGCTTAATCCAAAGAGGATATGCTCAAGCAATGATTTGTGGTGGAACTGAATCACCAGTAACACCTTTGGGATTAGCAGGATTTGCTTCTGCCAAGGCTTTGTCTACTCGTAATGATGACCCGACTCATGCAAGTCGTCCTTTTGACCGCGATCGCGATGGCTTTGTTATAGGTGAAGGAGTAGGTATTCTCCTCCTAGAAGAATTAGAATATGCCCAGAGTCGTGGAGCAAGGATATATGGAGAGATTGTTGGTTATGGCATGACCTGTGATGCCTACCACATGACGGCCCCACCTCAAGATGGAGAAGGGGCAACTAGAGCTATTCAGTTGGCAATTAAAGATGGTGGCTTAACTCCTGAAGAAATTAGTTATATAAATGCTCACGGCACAAGTACATCAGCAAATGACCCAACAGAAACAAAAGCGATTAAAAAGGCACTAGGTGAAAGTGCTTATAAGGTAGCAATTAGTTCAACTAAGTCAATGACTGGTCATTTGTTAGGAGGTTCTGGGGGTATTGAAGCTGTGGCGACGGTAATGGCGATCGCCAATGACAAAATCCCACCAACCATTAATTTGGATAATCCCGATCCAGAATGTGACCTAAATTATGTCCCCCATACACATATTGAGAAAAAGGTAGAAGCAGCCTTATCCAACTCATTTGGATTTGGAGGCCATAATGTTACTCTAGCATTTAAAAAATACATATGAAAGTAGCCAACAGCAAACAGTGTTTGCTGTTGACTTCCTGATAGAGTGGCCAATACATCAATACTTAAAAGTATTTTGGTCTGACTCAGCCTCCACAGGCAGAGAGAGACCCATCTCACAAATTTTTTACCCTGGCCAAAAAATAAGGTCTTAATCCTTCCGTTCAATACTATGCTTTATAAACATCTTTCTTAAGATAAAACGTAGACATTAGAAAGAAGTTATGTGATTATTCAACGTATTTAATTAGGGTTTACTGGTTAAATATCAAAGCATTGACAGATAAAGGTCTTAAACTTTTTAAGTCTGGAAAAAGTACCTGGTTTTGAGCTGCTTGATGGTCAAAAAGTTAGGATTTTGGGTTGACTATAACAGAAAAATCAAGGGATAGTTCTTCTTCCTGCCTCCTCGCTCCCATACCCATTCCTCCTGTACGGGCGAATCGCCATTCGCCTGTACGACTCCTGACTCCTGACTCCTACCCTCACCCATAAGACTTTTGAGCGCAAACCCTAATTAGAGGCTTTTATCCCCCGACCTCCCCATCTCTCTATCGCAAAAGGGTTTTATATAAAATCCGGTTATACAGTAATTGCAAAACTACTTCTTCATTAAGACAAGTTTTCTATTGAATAGGAATTATATAATTTAATATTTCAAATCCAATATTTCTCCTGACTCCTGTACGGGCGTTAACGATAGTTATGCGAAGCTAACGGCCGTTTCGCTGCGCGACATGTTTGCGGAGCATTCCGTCAGGAAAACGCCCCTACGAGGACTGACTCCTCCGCAATACGATAACTAATTACCCGGATTCTATATTAGGAGTTCCTGATAAGGGATAGCTTTCAGTAGGAGATAGTAATAACTTATAACTGAAATGACCCTGAAATAGGAAAATATTAACCTTTGCTGAATAGATTGTTAATCAAAAAATAGGTTAATTTAACACTACCATGAAATCCTTACCCTAACAATCAATAATGAAGTCCACACTTTAACGAAGTCAGAAGTCAGATAGGGGAGCCGTCGATAGGGTGACGTACAGAAGTTGTTTTTGTAACGAGGACTTAGAGCAACCCTCCAAAAACATTTCGCCTTAAAAGGCGAGGTTGTGTTAACCAGTTATTTTGATCGGCTTAACTTCTAGATGGCCGGAAAATTTTTAACTTGACTACTTCTCTTGCCTAGAGTTCCCCACAAGTGAGATGATTTGTAATGTATATGGCCTGAGAAAAATTCCAGACAAATATTACTGTAGAAAAATATCTGGTTTATAGGCTCCGGCATTCACATCTATTAAGTATATAGAAACGATAACTATGGCTGTTGCAACTCAATCACTCGAAGAACTTTGTATTAACTCAATCCGCTTCTTAGCAATTGATGCTGTCCAAAAAGCTAATTCTGGCCACCCAGGACTACCAATGGGTGCTGCACCAATGGCCTTTGTCCTCTGGGATAAGTTTATGCGCTTTAACCCTAAAAATCCTAAGTGGTTAAATCGCGATCGCTTCGTTCTCTCTGCTGGCCACGGCTGTATGTTACTGTACGCTCTTATGCACCTCACAGGTTTTGACAGTGTACCTATGGAGGAAATTAAACAATTCCGTCAGTGGGATTCTAAAACTCCTGGCCACCCAGAAAATCATATTACTGAAGGTATCGAAGTTACTACAGGTCCACTAGGACAAGGTATTGCCAACGCCGTCGGATTAGCAGCAGCAGAGGCCCATTTAGCTGCTACATTCAATAAGCCAGATTGTAATTTGATTGACCATTACACTTATGTGATTATGGGTGATGGTTGTAACATGGAAGGTATTTCTGGTGAGGCTGCTTCTCTAGCGGGACACTGGGGTTTAGGTAAGTTAATTGCTTTCTATGATGATAACCATATTTCTATTGATGGTCATACTGACATCTCCTTTACTGAAGATGTAAGTAAGCGTTTTGAAGCTTATGGTTGGCACGTTCAGCATGTTGTTGATGGTAATACTGGTTTAGATGCCATCGCTGATGCTATTGAAAAAGCAAAAGCGGTTACTGACAAACCTTCCCTGATTAAAGTTACTACTCTTATTGGTTATGGTTCTCCTAACAAAGCTGATACCCATGATGTTCACGGTGCAGCACTCGGACCTGATGAAGTAGCAGCTACTCGTAAAAATCTTGGTTGGGAATATCCAGAGTTTGAAGTTCCTGCGGATGCTCTGAGTCATTTCCGCAAAGCAGTTGATCGAGGTGCAAAATATCAGGAAGAATGGGATAAGTTATTCTCTGAGTATAAGTCTAAGTATCCTGAAGATGCAGCTACTTTGGAACGGATGGTAAGTGGCAAATTACCTGAAGGTTGGGCGGATGCACTACCTAAATATACTCCTGAAAGTAAGAAAGATGCTACTCGTAACCAGTCTGGTGCAACACTAAATGCTATAGCTGGAGTTTTACCAGAATTAATTGGTGGTTCCGCTGACTTAGCTCCTTCTAACAAGACTTTGCTTAAAGGTTTAGGAGATTTCCAAAAAGGTCAATACCAAAACCGTAATATGCGTTTTGGTGTGCGGGAACATGGTATGGGAGCTATTTGTAACGGTATTGCTCTACACGGTTCTGGGTTAATTCCTTATGGTGCAACTTTCTTGGTGTTCACAGATTATATGCGGAATTCTATCCGTTTATCTGCTTTAGCTGAAGCTGGTGTAATCTGGGTAATGACTCATGACTCCATTGCTTTAGGTGAAGACGGACCAACTCACCAACCAGTTGAGCATATTGCATCTTTACGTTTAATTCCACAATTACTTGTGATGCGTCCTGCTGATGGTAATGAAACTTCTGGTGCATACAAGGTTGCAGTAGAAAAAGCTAAATCTTCTCATCCTCAACCTACTTTATTAGCATTATCTCGTCAAGGTTTGCCTAATTTAGCTGGTAGTTCCATTGATGGGGTTGCTAAAGGTGCTTATATTCTGACTGACAGCGAAGGTACTCCTGACATTATTATTATTGGTACTGGTGGAGAAACTTACCAATGTGTTGATGCTGGTGAAAAACTCCGTGCTGAAGGTAAGAAGGTTCGGGTGGTTTCTATGCCATGTTGGGAATTATTTGAAGAGCAAGATGCGGCTTATAAGGAGTCTGTTTTCCCTGCGTCTGTGAAAAAGCGTTTGGCAGTGGAAGCAGGTGTTAGTTTTGGTTGGCATCGTTATGTGACTGATGAAGGTGCGACTTTGAGTGTTGATACTTTTGGTGCTTCTGCTCCTGGTGGTGTTGTACTGGAGAAGTTTGGCTTCACTGTTGATAATATTGTTGCTAAAGCTAGGGAAGTATTGGGTTAGTTTTGATAGTGGGTTGTTGATCTACCTAGTCTAACAATACTGAATTTAAGAAAGCCCTCTATAAATATTAGAGGGCTTTTTATTAACTAAAAATCAGAAATATACTTGAATAGCAAATTGATAAATGTTTGTTACATTTTTTTGAGGGGAGGGAGTAGGGAGTAGGGTTTTTAGGCAGAATATATCCTTGCGCTTTGGCAACTAATCCTGAAAAATATTACTCTTACTTATTTATTACTTAATAACTGAAGTCTTGAGTAAGTATTGCAGTTGTTATTAGTGGCGCAGACATTCTCGCTCTTATGAAATATAGTCTATTCTATGAATTTAATTTCTGAATTGAAAATTCATAATTTTGCTATATTTACCAAGAGATAATTGATAATTGATAATTAATCCCCAAAGGTTTAAAGCCTTTCCTAATAATCATAGGAGTTTTCATTAATATAGACTACAGAGATTTGCGTTTAAAGGAAGAAGTAAGAAGGAAGAAGGAAGAAGGAAGAAGGAAGAAGGTTTGTAGTCTACCTTTGTGAAAACCGCTATAATAATTGATAATTAGGTCAGAAATAATTATCCATTATCCATTGTTCATTATCAATTGTTAAAGAGGTAATTATCCATTATCAATTAATCAACCACCCTACTACTTTTTAAGAAACTTTAAACCGCATTTGAATCATCCGCCAAATTTCTCCAACCCACAATACAACAGAAGTACCGCCAATAATTATTAACCAATCTCTTAAAGATAAAGGAACTGTTCTAAACACATCTCCACCATATTGAACCATCACAATTTGCCCTACGAAAATAAATGCAGCGATCGCTACAAAACTGCCATTTTTACTAATACTAGAAAATGCAGATTCCCTTAAACCAAAACATTTGGCATTAAACATATTCCAAAACTGCAACATCACAAATGTGGAGAAAAATAGAGATAGTTCGTAAGGCGTTACTACATTGTCTTGCTGAATATATAGCAAGAAACCGACAAAAAACACTAAGAATATTGATGCTACTGAGAAAATACTCACCGTCATTGGTTGGGAAATAATAAATTCTTCAGGATTTCTCGGTGCTTTCTCCATGACTTTTTGATTAGGTGGTTCTGTTGCTAAAGCTAATGCAGCAAAAGTATCCATAATTAAATTTACCCACAATAATTGAATTACAGTAAATGGCAGATTAATTCCAATAAACGGACCTAATAAAGCTATCCCACAAGCAGCAACATTTATTGTTAACTGGAAAAGGATAAACTTTTGAATGTTTTGGTAAAGCGATCGCCCCCACATAACTCCATTTTCAATACTGGCAAATGAGTCATTCAAAATTATGATATCGCTTGCTTCCTTAGCAACAGAAGTACCACTACCCATTGATAAACCTACCTGCGCTTGGTTTAATGCAGGCGCATCATTGGTGCCATCACCTGTAACTGCCACAACTTCCCCACTTGCTTGTAGAAGTTGTACAATACGTTGCTTATCCTGTGGTCGCGCTCTAGCAATCACCTTAGCTGTTTTCACTACTGCCAAAGCTGCTTCATCATCCAATTCACGGAGTTTATTACCAGTGATGCAATAATCATTATGCTCGTTCTCACCCATAATACCAATTTCACGGGCAACTTCCATTGCTGTCAAACGACTATCTCCAGTAATCATTTTGACTTTGACCCCAGCTTTTTGACAGATTTGTACTGCTGGCGGTACTTCCTCTCGCACTGGATCAGCGATCGCCACAAAACCTAGCAAAATCAAATCGTGATATTGTTCCAGTTCATTTCCTTGTTGATAGTTTTGAGGATCTCTAATATAAGCAAATCCCAAAGTGCGTCTACCAATAGTTTCATACTTATTTAACTCTGCTGCGATAGATACTCTTTGAGAATTTGCAAAAGGTTTAACTCCATCTGAGGTGAGAATTTGATTGCAACTCGCGAGCAATAGTTCTGGCGCACCTTTAATATGGAGTATTTTTTCACCTGTAGTGGGGGAAACTCCAAGAGTTGCCATGTACTTTCTGTCTGAGGAAAAAGTTAACTGACTGATAATGTCAAAATTTTCTCGTTTGTCAATATAGTCAATTTTGTTTTCTTCTAACCACAATAGCAAAGCTGCTTCTGTATGGTCTCCCAGAGGAATAGACTCTTCGCCTTTTTTGTGTTCTAAGTTAGCTGTACTGTTGGCACAGATAGCTTCAACTATAATATTGTCAGCATTGAGAGTGCCAGAATTAAAACTGGGAAAATGTACATCACTCACCTGCATTTTGTTTTCAGTCAATGTACCTGTTTTATCAGAACAAATCACTGTTGTGGCACCGATAGTTTCGCAAGCCTGCATCCGACGAACCAGATTATTCTGTTTAGTCATCTTCTGCATACTGTAGGCGAGACTGAGGGTAACGCTTAGAGCTAATCCTTCCGGTACGGCAACAACTATGACTGCAACTGCAATCATAAAGTATGTTAGGAATTTGAGGGCGATATCGGAAGTTATCCAGTCAGCGGGAGAAGTGGGAACCCATTCTAAATAGTAACCGACTCCGATACCGATGCCAGATATTGCCAGGGCTATCAAAACATTTTTTAACCAGGCGATGGCACTATCATCTTCCAACCATTCTGGTACTTCTATTTCTTTGCCTATTGATTCTAATCCATCTACAATTATTGGCAACCAGACTCTAGTTATAGCAATAAGTAATCCAATGACTAGAATACTAATAATATACCATTGTCCCAAGGTAAGGTTAAGTTCTCCTGTGAGGATACCTCTTGCTACTAAGGCAATATCAATTAAGACTGCTATCCCTAAACCGAGGATACCAATCAAATTACTGAGGCGTTCGAGTTGGAGATTTAGAGGCGTTTCTACATCTGTAATATCAAGAATGCATCTAGCAGTTTTACCGATTTCTGTCTCATCCCCAACTGCTGTGATTTCGATGATTCCATGTCCATCATTGACTATGGTATCACGCAAGACTTGGTTGGGAGGATAAGCGTAGTTAGTATGGTTGTTAGAAGATAAATTTGCATTTGCTGTTTTGGTAACAGGTATTGCTTCTCCTGTTAAACTTGCTTCGTTTACTTGTAGAGAAACTGCTTCTATTACTTGACCATCTGCTGGTATTTCGTCCCCTGTTTCTATTAGTACAAAATCTCCTACTACTAAGTCTTTTTTCGGAATAGTTGTAACGTTATTATCACGAATTACTGTGATTGGTATTTCATCATTTACTTGGTTCAGAATATCGAATTCTTTACTAGCTTTATATTCATTCAAAAAAGCAACAGTTGTAGCTAGTAGAATAGCAGCAATAATACCTAAACCTTCTACATAATTCCCTTCAAAAATTCCGACCGTAATGGCAATAACTGCAGCTATAATTAGAATTCTAATTACTGGGTCATCGAACTTTTCTAACCATAATTTCCACCACGGGGATCGCTTGGGGGGTGTTAATAAATTAGAGCCATACTTTTGTCTACTTGCCTCAACCTCAGCTTGTGTGAGTCCTCTATAGCGGCTTTGTTTTTGCCCTATTTCTTGAGTAGTTTTCATTGATTAATCTCCTTGCCAAAATTTTATTTGGTGGGTATTTTGATAATTTTAGTATTTTATCATTTTTTTCTTAATTTTATTAATATATCTTAAATTAGAATTTTTGTCTATAATCCATCCAATTCTATTAAAAAGGGAATAGGGAATAGTAAAGAATGGAAAACAGCATTAATTAAATAGTAGCCTTCCACAAGGATTAGTGGCTACTCAAGAAAGATTTTTTTTGTAATAAAAAAATGCTATGTAGATTTACATCTCATTTGAAAAGACTATATAATTTAGATTGCCAAATATAGTAGTCTTATGACTTTTGAATAAAATGTTGATTGAGCGTTTAGAAAATATACATTGGAATCAAGCACCAAAAATAATCTCTTTATTTTCTGGTTGTGGAGGAATGGATTTACCATTTCATAAGGCAGGATTTAAGGTGGTTTGGGCAATTGATTCTAATTTTTATGCCTGTCAAACTTTTAAGAAAAATATTGCTGATGTTATAGAGCATAATCAAATTGAAAACATAGATATTAGTAAAGTTCCCGAAGCAGATTTAATTACAGGTGGTTTCCCTTGTCAGGATTTTTCTATGATTTGGAAACGTCCAGGTTTAGAAGGTACTAGAGGCAATTTATATACCTATTTTTTAGAATTTGTTAAACGGAAAAAACCAAAGGCATTTATAGCAGAAAATGTCAAAGGTTTATTAAGTGCGAATAAACATCAAGCAATTCAACAAATAATATCTGATTTTGAAAGTATATCTCCAGGTTATTTAGTTAAACCTAAACTATATAATTTTGCTGATTATGGAGTACCTCAGTTTCGGGAAAGAGTAATTTTAGTTGGGATTAGAATGGATACTGGTTTTAATTTTATTCATCCTGCACCAGAATATGGTATTAGTCGGAAATATCCACATATAACTGCTGGTAAAGCACTTAAAAATGTAGAAAAAGTTCCTGACAATAATGAACATCAAAAAATTCAACCTCGAACAATTGAAATATTGAAAAGGATAAAAGCAGGAGGTAATTTTAGAGATATTCCTAAAGATAGTCCCTACTATGTAAAAGGAATGATTAGTCATGTTTATCGACGCATTCATCCAGACAAACCTGCTGCTACAATTATTGCTGGTGGGGGTGGCGGAACATGGGGTTATCATTATCCTGAACCAAGGTCTTTAACAAATAGAGAAAGAGCAAGGTTACAAACATTTCCTGATAATTTTATTTTTGAAGGTTCTTTTACTGAAATTAGACGACAAATTGGTAATGCAGTACCTCCAGATGGAATTATTTCTATTGTTGAATCTTTGATTCCATTATTCAAAAATGATTATCAGAAAATAGATTTATATAGTCTCAGTAAACATTTGCAAGTTATGTCAATTAAAGAAAGATTAAAATTAGCAGAATCAGAATTATATGAACAACCAATACAGTTAAGTTTACTCTAATTTTTGAGATTAATATTATGGCTATTTATACTAATCATCCAGATTTTGGAGGTGCTTTTGGAGAGAAACTTAGTAAACTTTTAAAGGAAGCTACTGCTGTTACTATTGCATCTGGTTATACTTCAGGAATTACAGTCAAAGAGTATCAAGAAGATATCGCAAGAATTGTGAATAATGGTGGAGATTTTACATTATTAGTTGGGATGGGAATTTTTGAAGGATTAAACAGACATACCTATAATAAATTAGGCGAATTAAATAGTTTTGTTTTATCTGCAAATCCTAAATGTGGAGGTATCAGATTTGTCTGGAATCCACCACCATTTCATGGCAAAATTTATAGGATAAAATATCAAAATGAATTACTCTACTTTGCTGGTTCTTCAAATTTTTATCAAAGAGGCTTGTTTAGTAATTTAGAATTTACTTGTAAAATTAGTGATGCTACTACAATCAATCAAACAGAAACTTATCTTAATTGGTTACTAACTGATAATATATCTGTTAATTTTGCTAAATGTGAATCATTTCCGATTATTCAATCAGTTAAGGAAAACCGCAAAAAAGTTTCTTTTCAGAAAGCTGAAACAAAACCACTTATTGATTCTAAACTTCCTTATGTAGATATATCTTTAGCGAGAGTTGATAAGCAACAAAGGTCAAACTTAAATGCTTTTTTTGGCAAAGGAAGATGGAATAGAAAAACAGGTATTGTGATTCCTAGAGACTGGTATGAAGTAGAAATTATTGTAGATATAGCTACAACTAAAAATCCTATTTATCCTAAAGGATATTTTGTTGCCTACACTGATGATGGTTTAGTATTTCCCTGTAAAACTCAAGGTGATTATTATAAAAATCTGAGGTCAAGAGATGACTTAAAAATTTTAGGTCATTGGATTAAAGGAAAACTACAACAAAAAGGGGTTTTAGAATTATTTGAACCAGTTACAAGTCAAACATTAGAAGAATATGGTAGAGACTACATTCGGATATATCAACTATCTGATTCAAATTACTACTTAGAGTTTTAAGTAATAATAATTTAGGTAGATATTATCTCTTAAAGCAAAATTTTCAGCGGTTGCTAGAGGAAAATTAGGGTAAATAAACATAGTTTATCTCAACCAGCTATTCGTGACTTAGATGAGATTTATGATTATTTTAGTAACTTTAGTCTAGAAGCAGGTGAACTTTTTATTAAATGCTTTGATGATAAGTTTATAAACTTAATTAAGTTTCCTAATATGGTGCAGAGTTATACTCAGATTATGCCTAATTTAAGAAATGTGCCTTTAGATAGTTATATTATTTTTTATCAAGTAACTGAAGTGGAAATAGAGATTGTGAGAATAGTTAGT
Source organism: Dapis hubbardiae BLCC-M172 (assembly GCF_050016015.1). Taxonomy (NCBI): domain Bacteria; kingdom Bacillati; phylum Cyanobacteriota; class Cyanophyceae; order Oscillatoriales; family Microcoleaceae; genus Dapis; species Dapis hubbardiae. The sequence continues at coordinate 15,430 of NZ_JBNHEQ010000101.1, read as the reverse complement.
GAGTATCGTAATTTAGAGTCTTTATTCTTAGACGAGGAATAAAATTAATACTAAATCTGATTATTCAAAGTGTTTTTTTCTTTTTCATAAGTAAAGCGTTAAGATGAGGTTTTCCCATGTTAATAGAATTAATAGAAAGAGGTTTTCCCATGTTAATAGAATCAATAGAAGGAGTCTTTCAGATTACATTGATCTTAGCTACATTGCTGTGTTCCCTGGTAGCAGGTTTCGTGTTTGCTTTTGCTGTAGTAGTCATGCCAGGGATCAAGACTTTAAGCGATCGCGAGTTTATCCGAGCTTTTCAGGTAATGGATGGCATTATTCAGAATAATCAGCCGATTTTTGTGTTAGTCTGGGTTGGTTCAATTGTGGCTCTAGTGGCCTCAGCTTTGCTTGGCATCCGGCAATTTGAGGGAGTGGAGCGTCTGCTGATAATCTTAGCGGTACTTGTTTACCTTCTAGTTGTTCAATTGCCAACTTTCACTATTAACGTACCTTTGAATAACAAACTGCAAGCCATGAATGTTGATGATATGGATGAAACTGCACAAAAAGTGGCTCGCATGGACTTTGAACCAGGTTGGCTCCTATGGAATTCAATCAGGACAACTTTTGCCTGCTTGGTATCTAGCCTGTTAATTATTCTATTATTTAGACTTTGAAGAAGTTGGATATAAGACACCCTTTAGTTATACCATTTCTCAAAAACTTTTCTACATTTGATTGAAGTAGGGGAGTAGGGGAGTGGGGGAGTAGGGGAGTGGGGGAGAAATAAAAACAACAATAATTAATGCTGAATTTGCTCTTTTCTAACAAAAAAGTAATTACCTTAGTTTAATTATTTAATCACTGAAGTTTTGTATAAGTATAGCATTAATGCATGGGAATTGGTATTATTCAATAATTAATAATTAACAATTAACAATTAACAATTACCTCTTCTTAAAAAGAAGAGGATTGGTTCAGAGGAATTTTTTTCTTTTTTTATCCTTGAAAGGAGAAGTTTTAAACCTTAATTTTTCGGTAATATGGAAGGCAATGGAGAGCAATATCTATAGAAGCTTTAAAAAATAAATATTTGCATTTGCCAGCAAATACCTCTTGAGGATATTTAACTTCTTAAATTTATCTCATTGGAGGCATACTTAAACCTTTCAAAGTTTGCTTTTTTTCCTGTTCAGTTAAACCTTTGCTCTGCACTAATACTCCAAAATTTCCTAACCCTATTGGATCTATTAATGAATGTAATACCTCCCTACGTCGGAAAACTTCCTCAATAGAAAACCCCTGATTATTTGATAGTTCATTTAATCTATCTCCCAAACCTAACGCCATTAAAAATAAACCCTGTTGAGTAAAACCTAGAGTTTCTAATCCTGACAAATTTCCCTGTTTTTCCAAAGCAGTAAAATCAACATGAGCAGTAATATCTTGTCGCCCAATATTCCAATAAGGGTCGTTATTTCGGTGATGTTGATAATAACATTGTAGAGTTCCCTCTCTTCTAACGGGATTATAATAACGTGCTGCTTGATAACCATAATCAATTGTTAATACATAACCTTTCAGTAATTTATCACTAAGAATTTTCATCCAATCTAAAGCTTGTAAATTTACTTCACTTTGATAACCTTCAACATTGGGAAATGAAAGTAAATCTATATCTACTAATTTAAAATATTCAGCAATCTCAGGAGTTGAAATTTTATCGGTTATTTCTACAAATTTTCCATCAGAGTCAGAGGTGACATAAATTTCTCGAATTTCCTCATTTTCTATGATAAATTTATGCACTGAAAAAGCATCTACTAACTCATTGGAAAAGAAACAACCTGTAATGGAATTATGGGAAATTTCATCCCACTCAAACCATTTGACTTGGTATGAATTCAGTCGTTGTTTTTGTTCTGCTTTTAAAACTTCCGATTTTTCAATAATCAGATATTCAATTGTTTGGAAAAAATCTAAATGTGTTTGTTGGAGATAACCTAAAATTTGCTCGGCTAAAATTCCTTTACCAGCACCCATTTCTACCAGAGTAAAATTATTAGGTCTTTGGAAAATATCCCACATTTGCAGAAATTGTTCTGCTAATAATTCTCCAAAATCGTTACTCCAATGAGGAGAAGTTAAAAAGTCTCCTTGTTTGCCAATATTTACAGGATGAGTTGCATAATAACCATGTTGGGGATGGTATAAAACTAAATCCATATATTCGGCAAAAGTAATCTGTTTTTTTGGAGATTCAGAGATGCGTTGATGGATTATTTCACACAAATTTTCGTTACTGTTGTTGATAGTTAGTTGTGGTTGATTCATAATAAGGAATTATACTCTCTATACCTTCATAATAAAACTTTTTGATCCGTTCTGTAAAACCAGTAAAATCTGGTTTATCATTGAAAGAAGTTCTTAGTAACTCAATTTCTTTTTCTTTGAATTTTGACACAAATATAAACTCGTTTCCTGTTATATAAGCTTCAAAGCTAGGCATAAAACGTTTCGTTACCAGCTTATTAAATTCTACACTCATAAGATGTGGTGTAGAGAATTTGAAATTTTCCCAATTTATTAGCTTATAATAACTTTTAGTATAAGCTGCTGTTCCCGGTCTTATTTTAAAGTCAGAACCTAGTTCTTTAACTACATCTTGCACTACATAAGAAATTTGTTCTACAGTTTGTTTTATTAATGTGTGAAATAACTCTCTATGTTCAGAATGAGAGTTCACAGCTAATTGCTTATTTCTGATTCTTTCTCTAATAGTTTCAATTTTATTATCTTTCTGATTTTCTGATTCTAGAATATCTATCAAAGCTTCTTTAAGTGCAGGAATAGACTGCCAGCGATAGTCAATTTTTATATCAAAAGCTCTATCAAAAATTCTATTTGTCTTTGTTAGTATAGATTCAGATAAAACCGATAAAGTCTGTTTTATTTCTGGTCTCTGATGTGGCTTTTTTCCGTCAGAGTCTAAAAATGTAGTAGGATTTTTTCCCGTAATAACAAAAAACAAAATTCCACAAATTTGCGTTATATCTGACCTAAAGTCTCGTTGCAAACTACTTTTTTCTAAAAGTTCTGGAAGTGAGAGAAATCTATTTCCTAGTTGTTGCCATGTGAGTGTTAAGCTAGTATCAGAATCATCAACTTTATTGAATGAAATCCCAAAATCTATTAACACTGGATTGTTTAGATCATTATTTTTAACCATAATATTGTCAGGTTTAATATCTCTATGTACTATTCCAAGTTGATGACAATACTCAACTGTATCTAATAGTTTAATTACAAAATTCACAGCATCTTGTATGTTCAATGTTTTTTCTTTTATTGTTTTAAACAAAGTTGTACCAGGCACAAATTCAGTTACCATATAAAGAGGAGTATCTGAATCAAAAAGCTCCGAATTTGAATCAACTATTTTTGGTATCCCTGAATGATTTAGTGTAGTTAAAGCAGCAACTTCTCTGTGCATCCTTCTAAGTCTTTCATTGTCATTTTGCTTAATAAGTTTTTTGAGAACATATTGATTAGATAGAAACACATCTTTTCTAGGTTTTACTAAAAAAGTTTGACCCTGACCACCACTACCAATTTGTTTAATAATTTTCCAGTTTTCATTCCAAGGTTTATTCTTGTTTGTGTTCATAGTAAATATCAATATATTGCATTGAATTTAGAATTAAAAAATGTATAATTTAGGTAAGCATTAAGCTATTAGCAGTCAGCTATCAGCTTTTTAGAGAACTCGCCCTTCAGGAGGTCTAAATTAAGCGAATGCTTGCTTAATTTATACTACATTTTTATCCTACATTTCACACTAATTCCTGCTCAAAAGCAATGAATTAATAGCTGATAGCTGATAGATGATAGCTTAGGGCTGAATGCTTTACGGATTATTCCTGAATTTTTTGCTGAGTTAATTTTACCCTGGGTACAGGAATTAACATGGAAACTTGCTGCCGATATTCCTGATATAAATTTCCATAAATAGAAATCATATCCTCCTCTTCTAATTTAATACCTACTAGCACATAAATAGTTGTACCTATAGCAAAAACTAGATGAGAAACTGTCATCAACGGAGTTGCCCAAAAAGCAATAACAAAACCTAACATAATTGGATGGCGAATATATTTATAAAATCCAGGAGTTCTAAATCCTAAATATTCATATTCCTGACCGCGCCAATATAAATATACTTGTCGCAAACCAAATAAATCAAAATGATTAATCATAAATGTGCTGAGAAAAACAATTAACCATCCCAAGGCAAAAATGCCATAAATAATATTAGAAATTATGGGGTTTTGTATATTCCAAATAATTCCACCTAAAGAATGCCATTGCCAAAATAACAGTAATAATGCCAGACCTGACATTAAAACATAAGTGCTACGTTCTATAGGTTCTGGAATTATTTTTGTCCACCATTTCTTGAAACTTTGACGTGCCATAAGACTATGTTGAATGGCAAACAAACTGATTAATAAAAGATCGATTAATAAACCCTTAATCAGAGAAACATCTAAATTAGAATCTAGTGTTTTTGGAACTATTAAGTTGCCAATAAAACCAATACTGTATAGAAAAGCTATCAATGATATTAAATAACAAACTAAACCATAGAGAAATGCTAGTATTCTACTCATTTTTTTCTAATGAAACCTCCAGAAATTTGATGACATTATTTGACAAGTAAAGCAGCTTTAGTTAAAGACTCTTAAAAAACAGAAATTTAGTTACTAAACTCTTACTTTAGCCAACTTTTTTGAATTAGTATTAGATCGAGTTAGATTCGGTGATTAATATTGTACAACTGACGGGGTAAATATTCTTTGCTTTTTTCCTATCTTTCGACCGATATTCTCTTCATTTTTTTCTAATGAAACCTCCAGAAATTTGATGACATTATTTGACAAGTAAA
>NZ_JBNHEQ010000101.1:4263-10400 GCF_050016015.1 Dapis hubbardiae BLCC-M172 | reverse complement strand
GTACAACTGACGGGGTAAATATTCTTTGCTTTTTTCCTATCTTTCGACCGATATTTCCTATTCTGTACGGACGTTGATCCAGCGTCTCTACTTACTCCCTACTCCCTACTCTCCTATTATTTTCTACTCGAAAATTTCACGGAAAACTTCTAAGTATTTTTCATAAACCTCAATCTTGAAGCAAACAATAATTACCTTTTCAATAGATTGACTTTCTAAGAAAATTTTCATCACTTCAGTTATAGCTATTCTTGCTGCTACTTCCACCGGAAAATGTAAAGCACCAGTAGCAATAGTAGGAAAGGCAATTGTTTTAATGGCATATTTTTCTGCTAAAGCTAAACTATTTCTATAACATCTTATTAGTATATTCTTATCTTCTAAATTTCCACTTTGCCATCTAGCTGGGACTGTATGAATAACCCACTTAGCAGATAAATTATAACCACTGGTAATTTTCGCTTCTCCATATTCACAAGTAATCAATTTTCGACAAGCTTCTTTAAGTTCTACTCCAGCAATTTTATGAATAGAATTAGATACCATTGAACCAGCAGAAAGAGCGCGGTCTGTAGAATTAACAATAGCATCAACTTCCTGTTTAGCAATATCACCTTGGATAATTTTAATTCTATTTTTTATTGAATTTTTCTTGATCTGCTCAAGATGGAATTTTTCTGAATGAAGTAGACAATTATTCACACGATTAAAAAAAGTTTCTCTCCATATTCCCACTCCAAATTTTTCCACTTTAAATTTCACGCACCATGAAACAGGTAAATGACCTATAGGTGCATTTAAACTAAAATTAAGTTCGCTATAATATTTTGCCTGACCTTCCACTTGCCATCCCAAAGCTTCACTAAAATTTTGCCAAATCATTTTGTAATATTTACGATTTTTACCGAACCTCTTCTCAATACTTTTTACCACATTAAAATAGATAGATTTTTGCACGCTAAAACCAAAACGACTCTGAGAATAATCTAGCCAAAGTTGATTAATTTTCTCTAGCTCCGAACAGGGAAAATTTTCTATATCAAAAAGAGTCAATTTTTCGTCTTTATTTTTGCCGACTACTTGCAACATTAAGGTTACAGTTTCTTTGTCAGCTTCTCGAAAATTTCCAGCTTCTAAAAAATCTCTCAGAGGAGAGTAGTCTATTTCTGTTTTGCCAGTAATATTAGGAGAAATATTTTTCGGTTCCTCAAGTCCGCAAGTTTGTATGCGAGATAAAAAAGCAATACCAAAATTTACCATTCCTCGCCCTACTCCACAGGGCAAATGTCCGACTGGTGCATTAATATTAAAATTCAAATCAAACCAAGATAAATAGTTTTCATTTACTCGCCATCCCACCTGTTCAACAAACTTCATATAAATTTTATAGTCAGCATCAGGTTTACCGCCTATATTCTGCCAAATTACTTTTTGAACGCTGAAACCAAACCTACCATTACTATATTTAATCCAAAGTTTATCGATAATACTTAAGTCTGTGCAGGGAAATTTTTCTATTTCTGCTTTTGCTCCCCATTCTCTCGTTTCTCGACCTAAAATTTTCATCATTATTTCTCTGGTTTCTGCATCTGCTTTTTGCCATTTTTGGGCAGCCAAAAAATTTTCTAGTTGCCTATAGTCAATTTCTGTTTGATTAAAAGAGCTAACCAAACTTTCAGATGTAAAATAATTTTCCAAAATTATTTTATTATCAGAATTTTCACTGAATAAAATTCTACTTTGAACTTCCTCTTCCTGAGCTAAGGGGGAGGTTGACTTTTGACTTTTAACTTCTTTGAAATAAGATAACCATTTTGCCACTGACTGCGGACGGTCTTCCGGATGAAATGCCATACCCTGAAAAATAATCTCTTGAAAACGATGGCTAATTTTCGGATTAAATTGTTGTGGTGGGTTAAGAGCTATTCTCGCTGCTCGTGCGGGTGCTGGAATGGGAACTTCAGCAGTGACTAAATAATAGAGAGTTGCTGCTAAAGAATAAATATCGGTAAATTCTCCTCGTTTTGCTTTTTCGGCATATTGTTCGATGGGCGAAAAGCCATTTGAACCTGCTATAGTCTGAGTCAAAGTAACGTCTGGAATAAATTCACGGGCAATGCCAAAATCAATCAAAACTGCTTGAGAATTATTGTTAATATTACGGACAATAATGTTCTGGGGTTTAACATCCCGATGTAATAAACCTTTGGCGTGAATTACTGTTAAAGCTTCTCCTATTTGCTGAATGTAAATTAATGCCTCATCTTCTGATAGTTTCCCTTTTTGTTTGACTAATTTTTCTAAGTTTTCTCCTGCTACATATTCCATGACAATGCAGGGATGTTTTCCCTCTGTAAAAACATTTTTTATCTGCACAATATTTGGATGTTGACAAAGAGCAAGTCGCAACGCTTCATCTCGAAAGTCTTGCTGATATTTTTCTAGGAAATTTGTGAGATTTTTGTCTTTAAATATCTCGTCTTTCAGAGTTTTAATAACTACTAGCTCTCCTTTGTTGGTTTTAGCAATATAAGTGATACTATAGCCACCTTTGCCTAATTCTTTTTGAATAATGTAGCGATCGCCGTAAAGTTTTTTTCCCGGTAGCCATGCCATAATTAAGTCGGAAGTAAAGGTCAGAAGTTGTTTTTATAAAGGGAATTTTAAGCAACCCTCCCAAAAACATTATTTCCGACTATTGCGTATAGAGCAATAATAATAATAATTTTATTCTATGAAGCACCCCAGCAGAGGAGATGAGTGGTGAAATTTTCTAACTATTGCTTAGAGAGCAATAATAAATTTATTTCCTGAAGCACCCCGCCAGAGGATACGATTCAGATAAGATCAAAACTCATAAGTTATCGATCTATAAACCCATGTACTGTCCTTCTTTCTTCTTTCTTCTTCCTTCTTCAAAAAAATAAAAAAGCCAAAAGCAGAAAATGAATAAATCTTTGTGACATACTCCCACACTATAGCGTCAGCTTGGTGTGAGCTTCTCGTTTCGCAGTCCCGGTATCCCGTCGGACTCCACGAGCTTTAAGAACGGAATGCCCTACCGCCCTATTTTTTATATTTATCGCCGCGTTTACATCACGGTCTATCACTGTACCGCAGTGCGGACAAGAATGAATTCTTTGGGATAATTTTTTCGGGACTTTTTCACCACAATTCGAGCAATCTTGGCTGGTATTTTTGGGGTTTACTGCTATAGTTTTCTGTCCAGCATTTGCCTCCTGCGGAGGAGCTGCGCTAACAGCTTTGACAGTTAAAATAGTTAGAAATTGACCCCATCCAGCATCATTAATTGATTTACTGAATCGAGTTTTAGTTAACCGTTTAATATTTAAGTTTGCCTCCGGCACGCCGCTCCGCGTCTACGTGGGCAATAACATCAGCTTTTGATAATAATTCATTGGCTGTTTTAAAATTAAAATCTTTACGTTTATCGGCAACCTTTTTATGTTGTTTGCCCACAGCCTTGACAGCTTTTAACCATCTGTTGCTGCCTTTTTTCTTTCGTGATAAACGTTTCTGTAGAGTTCTTAATCGCTTTTGAGATGAGCGATAGTATTGAGGGATTGGGACTGATTCTCCATTGCTTGTCACCAAGAAATCTTTTAATCCCATGTCAATGCCTAGCGTGTTTTCTGTTGTGAGTTTAACATCAGGGAAATAGGGAACTGATTTATCCTCCAAAGATAAGGTTACATAATACCCATCCGCTTTACGGCTAATTGTGACAGTTTTAATTTGAAAACCCTCTGGCAACGGCCGATGTTGAATCAACTTTACACTCCCAATTTTGGGAAGATCAATTCTTTGATTGACAATGCAATTGTGTTTGATTTGAGGATAAGTGAAACTACGATAACGGTTTTTTTTCTTAAATCTGGGTTTGCCTAATTTTTGCCCGTTTTTATCTGCTTTAAACCACCTATCAAAAGCTAGTTTTACCCGTTTAATGCAATCTTGCAATACTTGAGAATGAATTAACTTGTACTCAGGAAATTTATCTTTGGTATTTACCAAATCCTTTTTCTGAGAGTAATAATCTGGATTATCTGTAAGTTGAGGAATTGGTGTTATGAAAGGACTTGCATTAACTGGACAACGGTTTTCTTCGCACCATGAAAACCGCTCGCCCAACCGATAGTTGTACTGCCGACGCAACAATTCTAGCCACAACTCTATGGTGGCAATTTGGTCTTTGCTAGGTTTAAGCTTGTATTGATAGGCAGTCCGCATAACGGCAAATTTCCGTAATCGAAAAAAATAATAGCACAAGTTTTTTTTAAAGACCAAAACTTGAGGATAATATTTGTAAATTAATGGGACGTCGAGTCCCATTAATTTACCGCCTATTCATCTCACACCAAATCATAGATTATGGCGTGAGGCTTCTCGGCGATTTAGCTAACTTTTGGCTTTTCATAACATTTTCTTGATAAATATTCAGCTTTTTCTGGGTCATACTATCCAAACATAACTTTTAATTTTCCTTGGAGACTAATTCCTCCTTCCAAGATAATAAGTTAATAGCTGATAGCTGACTGCTGAATGCTTTACCTATCCACAGACCCCATAATAATGTCAATGCTACCCAAAATAGCCACAAGATCCGCCACTTTTGCACCCTGTAAAATATGAGGAAAAACCTGTAAATTCACAAAATCAGCAGCCCGAATCTTAAAACGCCAAGGAAAAATATTATTATCACCAATAATGTAAATTCCAATCTCTCCCTTACCACTTTCAATCCGAACATAATGCTCACCTTCAGGAATCTTAAAAGTTGGAGGAATTTTCTTACCTAAAAATTGGTAATCAAAACCATTCCACTCAGACTTAGGTCCCTCAGCCATCCGTTTCGCTTCCAGATTTTCGTAAGGTCCGCCAGGTAGTCCTTTTATAGCTTGACGAATAATCTTAACCGACTCCCGCATTTCTCGAATCCGCACCAGATATCGCGCCAAACAATCTCCATCTTTCTCCCAGTGAACATCCCAGTCAAAATCGTCGTAACATTCATAGTGGTCAACCTTCCGTAAATCCCACTTTACCCCAGAAGCTCGCAACATAGGTCCAGAAAGCCCCCAGTTAATCGCCTCTTCCCGACTAATTACACCTAATCCCATAATCCGACGACGGAAAATTGGGTTATTAGTAATCAGACGTTCATACTCATCAACTTTTGGTAGAAAATAATCACAAAAATCTTCGCACTTATCTACCCAACCGTAAGGCAAGTCGGCAGCTACCCCACCAATACGGAAATAATTATTATTCACCATCCGATAACCTGTGGCTGCTTCCCACAAGTCATAAATCATTTCCCGTTCCCGGAATATATAGAAGAAAGGAGTTTGGGCACCCACATCTGCCAAGAATGGGCCAAGCCATAACAAGTGATTTGCAATTCGGTTTAGTTCGAGCATGATTACCCGGATATAACTGGCCCTTTTAGGAACTTCGATATCTGCCAGTTGTTCGGGAGCATTTACTGTTACGGCCTCATTAAACATTCCCGCAGCATAATCCCAACGACTAACATAAGGGACAAACATTGTATTGGTGCGGTTTTCAGCAATTTTTTCCATGCCCCTGTGTAAGTAACCAATCACAGGTTCACAGTCAACTACATCTTCTCCATCTAATGTGACAATCAACCTTAACACCCCGTGCATTGAGGGATGATGAGGCCCCATGTTAATGACCATGGGTTCGGTTCTAGTTTGAATTTGACTCATATTGAATATTTTCCGATGACTTTAGATAATTATAGAAATACTAGGTAAGTAGAACCAGGTACAATATAATAGACTTCTTAAGAACTTAGATACAGAGAACTTGGATACAGGGTTCAAAAACTATAACGTTATAGATATGTAGTGTTTATTGCTCAAAAATACCTCAGTTCCCTTCTGATAGAATTCACAAATAGAAAATGAGAAATTGGTAAAATATTTTCCCGCAAAATCTACCAAAGATTTCTCACCTCAGACTGAGAGAAAAACACTAGATAGAGTGTTCAAAAACTATAACGTTATAGATACATAGTGTTTATTGCTCAAAAATCCCTCAGTTCCCTTCTGATAGAATTCACAAATAGAAAATGAGAAATTGGTAAAATA
>NZ_JBNHEQ010000101.1:4027-4163 GCF_050016015.1 Dapis hubbardiae BLCC-M172 | reverse complement strand
TAGAGTGTTCAAAAACTATAACGTTATAGATACATAGTGTTTATTGCTCAAAAATGCCTCAATTCTCCTCTGATAGAATTTACAAATAGAAAATGAGAAATTGGTAAAATATTTTCCTAAAAAATTTACCAAAGAT
>NZ_JBNHEQ010000101.1:0-3927 GCF_050016015.1 Dapis hubbardiae BLCC-M172 | reverse complement strand
TAGATAATAAAAAATTGATAAGAGATTTCCCGGAAAAATTTACCAAAGATTTCTCTCCTCAGACTGATAGTAAAACACTAGATACAGTGTTCAACAACTATAACGTTATAGATATGTAGTGTTTATTTCTCAAAAATGCCTAAGTTATGTTACTTTTACTTTTGCAATAAATCTAATATAATACTAATTTTTTATCTTAATGAACCATGTACCAGTTCTAACTAATGAATTAATTTCTGGTTTAGCAATCCGTCCAGGAGGTCTGTACTTAGATGCAACATTAGGGTTTGGTGGCCATGCTCAGTTAATTCTAGCTGCTGCTCCAGACGTTAAATTAATCGCTATTGACCAAGATGAACAAGCGATCGCCTATTGCCAAACCTCATTGGCCGATTACAGCTCTAACATCCAATTTTGGTATGGCAATTTTGCTGATTATCAACCTAAAAATCTTGAGTTTGATGGTATAATAGCTGATTTAGGTATAAGTTCTGTACAGTTGGATACCCCAGAACGTGGCTTTAGTTTCCGGTATGGTGCCCAATTAGATATGCGGATGAACCAGCAACAAACTATAACAGCAGCCGAAATAGTTAATCACTGGGAAGAAGCCAAGTTAGCAAATATTTTTTATACTTATGGAGAAGAACGTCTATCTAGACGTATTGCTAGAAGAATAGTAGAACGTCGTCCTTTTGAAACAACAACTGAGTTGGCAGAAGCGATCGCCCATTCAGTACCTCGGAAATACCGTTATGGTAGAATACATCCAGCTACTCGTGTTTTTCAAGCTCTCAGAATAGAAGTAAATCAGGAACTTTCTAGCCTAGAAACTTTCCTCAAGAATGCTCCTAACTGGCTAAAAACTAAGGGTAGAATAGGAATTATTAGCTTTCATAGTTTAGAAGACCGTTTAGTTAAACATGGTTTTAGAGACTCATCCGTTTTACAGGTGTTGACAAAAAAACCCATCCAGCCTCAAGATAATGAAATATCAACGAATCCACGAGCACGTTCTGCTAAACTAAGATTGGCAGAAAAGTTGAGCTAGGTATATATCAGGGAATTTACACAAAATAATATATATAAAAAAACTGAATTGCTAAATCGTACTTTATCTATAATTGCTGATAATCAACATTATTTCCAAGTATAGATAGGATTGAAATAATCAAACCGATGCTCAAAACTACATTTATTAAAGATTACAATTTTATGTAAAGTCATTAAATCACTCAAATTTAGTTCCTTACATAAAGCTAATGACCGGAACAAGTGATGACCAAATTTATCAAATTTTACAGCCACTATATTATTTTGTAAAGCAAAAATATTTTGTTATAAAATACTCTAACGGCCAAAATGAGAGTGTGAGAACTAAAAAAACTTCTGGGAGCCAAATTATAGCATGAGTCGGCGAGAAACGAAACTAAAATTGATGGTAGTCGATGACGAACCAGACAACCTGGATTTGTTGTATAGGACGTTTCGGCGGGACTTTAAGGTATATAAAGCAGATAGTGCCTTCAGTGCTATGGACGTTTTAGAAGAAGTAGGAGAAATGGCACTGATTATCTCTGACCAAAGAATGCCAGAAATGAATGGTACAGAGTTTTTAGGTAAAACCTTAGAAACATTTCCAGATACTGTTCGGATTCTACTGACAGGCTACACAGATGTAGAAGATTTAGTAGAAGCAATCAACTCAGGTAAAGTATTTAAGTATATTACAAAACCCTGGAATCCAGAAGAACTAAAAGTCGTAGTTCAACAAGCTTCAGAAACCTACAAAGTAGTGAAGCAACGCACTAATGCTTTGACTCTTGCTCTGCGACGAGAGTCTATTTTGAATGAGGTTATGAGTGCAATTAGAGAATCATTGGATTACTCTAGTATGTTATCGACAATAGTTCAGACAGTGGGACTAACTTTTGCGGCCACAGAAGGTAGATTATGGCCAGCAGCAGGCGATCGCCTCATGTCTGAGTCTTTTTCCTATCAAAACTCTGAAAATTCTCAAAACGAGTTTCCAATTACTGAAGAATTATTATTGCAGGTATTAGAGAATCGCCAAACTTATTTTGAAGAAGGTTCAGAAAAAAGTAGTTGTAAATTAATAGTCCCTCTAATTTACCAGAAAGATTTACTAGCAGTTTTAGCCCTTAATCAAGAAAATAGTAATAACTTCTGGTCTACTGAAGATGTCAATCTTATAGAAAGTGTATTAGAGCAGGGAGCCTTGGCATTATCGCAAGCTCAACTCTATCAAAAGACTAGAGAACTAGCCGAACAAATGCGTAATGAGCTAGAAGTAGCTCGTCAGATACAGAGCAACTTATTACGTCAAAGTTGGCCAGACTTTGAAACATTTAAGATACAAGGCTGTTGCTATCCTGCTAGAGAAGTAGGAGGTGATTTTTTTGAAGTTTATACTCACTCTCAAGGAGAAATATGGTTAGCATTAGGAGATGTTTCTGGTAAGGGAGTACCTGCTGCTTTATTTATGGCTAGTGCCATTTCTGTAATGAGGCGAGAACTTTCTCAAGAAAATCCCCCAGATCCCTATGAAGTAATGCAAAATCTCAATAGCAGTCTTTCAGATGATTTAATTAGTAATAATTGCTTCATTACAATGGTCTTGGCTCGCTATACACCAGAAACTGGATTATTAGCTTATGCTAATGCTGGCCATATATATCCTTTGGTCTGGTCTAAAACTGCACTGCTAGCTGCTGGAAATAAAGCTTCCGAGGAAGTCAAACCAAATTTCCTCAAAGATCGTGGCATTCCTCTAGGAATATTACCAATATGGAAAGGCAAAGCAGGTACTATAGACTTAGATTCAGGAGATATATTCTTACTCACAAGTGATGGTATCACTGAAGCTACAGTGGTTCAAGAATCTAATGATGGTGGGGAAGCAATTCGTGTCATGTTACAACAAGAAGGTTTATGGAAACTCCTACAGGAGCATAAAGAGCAACTAGACCTAAATAGCTTATTGGCTTATATCCGAGCCGATAATCAAGTTCAGGAAGACGATCAAACTATACTATCTCTGGAGGTTCTCTGAATTTATGAAAACTGAGCTTCAGGTGCCAAGCAACCTCAATTTTTTAACTATTGTCGAACATTGGTTATTAAGCAGTTTAGAAGTAGAGCTAGGAGAACATATTGATTGGCCTCGTCAATCCAACCGTTTACGCTTGGTGCTGGCGGAAGCTTATTCCAATGTGATTCGTCATGCTCATAAGGACCAACCTCACTTACCAGTGCTAATACGCTTAGAAATTAAAGAGCGTGATATTGCTTTGGAAATTTGGGACTATGGTCAAGGTTATCGTACAGGGGATTATAATCCACCAACACCAGAAGCCAAACAAGAAAGTGGTTATGGATGGTTGATTATGAATAGATTGATGGATCGTGTAGACTATAGTTTGCAAATAGATGGTAGAAACTGTCTAAAGTTGGAAGCAAGTATACCAGAAAAAGTTTAATAACCCATTGGTTAATTAGAATTGATTGAATTTTAACAAGATTAGTATATTGCTAATGGACTTGCAACCTGATCTCCTGACTTCTGACTGTAAGGGTTGGGTAAACAAACCACCACTTACCATAGCTTTACTGTTGAATAGGCTTAGAAGTTTGACCTCCTCCGGACGTTGCGCAAATGCGACAACGCGGGACTTATAGAGTTAATTATAGGTTAACTAATCCGACCGCTCCACCTAGAAACTGTTAGGCTAACTGCCTTATCTATAAAAAATAGCAAATTGTTGGCAAAAGAGTAAGATTGATTCGTATTACCTATTGACCTAATAACCAAGACCAAAAGTATTTTAGCACTTATGCTACAGGATAATCCCGCTTCATTAATTGATAATTGATAATTGATAATTGATAATTGATAATTGATAATTG
>NZ_JBNHEQ010000100.1:0-22147 GCF_050016015.1 Dapis hubbardiae BLCC-M172 | reverse complement strand
AGAGAATATAAAAAGTAGGATAGGGAAAAAAACAAAGATATTTACCAAAAAATGATGTTCAAAGCCTTCCCCTTTTAAGAGGATGAAAAAAATATTTAACTAAGTATTTCAAGCCTCCGAATAAAGTAGGAGGTTCACTGATAACTGTTTAGCGTTCCGCACAACTTTCCTATCGGAATGCTACGCAAACGTTAACGCTGCGCGACATGGAAAGCGGAGCATTCCCTATACGAAAAAACGCAGTTCCTCCGACAGGAGGCTAACTGATACAATTTATCGACGAAAGACTCAGACTTTATATGTAAAATGGGGTGATTGGTTAACACCAGTATTAGTTGTAGGAGGTGTCTTAACAAAAATAATTTTAGATGGTTTTAGGGAGTAGAGAATATAAAAAGTAGGATAGGGAAAAAAACAAAGATATTTACCAAAAAATGATGTTCAAAGCCTTCCCCTTTTAAGAGGATGAAAAAAATATTTAACTAAGTATTTCAAGCCTCCGACTAAAGTAGGAGGTTCACTGATAACTGTTAACGCAGTTCCTCCGACAGGAGGCTAACTGATACAATTTATCGACGAAAGACTCAGACTTTATATGTAAAATGGGGTGATTGGTTAACACCAGTATTAGTTGTAGGAGGTGTCTTAACAAAAATAATTTTAGATGGTTTTAGGGAGTAGAGAATATAAAAAGTAGGATAGGGAAAAAAACAAAGATATTTACCAAAAAATGAGGTTCAAAGCCTGCCCTTTTAAGGGAATGAAAAAAATATTTGGGGTAAAGCGATGCGAGAAGTGTTAATTGAAGGTTGATCAACAACTGAAGCAACAGACCAAGCTATTAACCAAATTAAAGAAATATTTTCAGTAGTGCATTAAAGAAGTCTGGGATAAGTACCTAGACAAAATTAATCAGAACATCTTTTAATACTTTGACTCAATTAAAATAGCTACTATAACCTGAAGAATTTAACCATTTATATTAGACATCTCCAGAAAAGAGGGAGTAGGTAGTAGGAAGAAATAATTGACGGTTTATGCTCAATAATTGATTTAATTTTTTATTTTTGGAGATGTCTATAGAAAAGAGGGAGTAGGGAATAGCTAGTAGGGAGTAGGGAGGCGGAGCGGCTTCTCTTAAACTACCCCCCATTATATACCTTCAGAAGCTGATTGCTTTTTTGCTACGCGACATCTTTGCGAAGCATTCCATAAGAAAAAGACCCAGTTACAACCCAGGAGGTTAGCTGAGTGCTGAATGCTACTTTAAATATTAGTTTACAATACTTCACAAGATCGGTTAATATAGTTAAAAAAAGGTTAAAGTGTTTCTAAGTTATCCCTAACTGGATAATTTTTCACCTTGAAAAGAGTTATAAAAACTAACAATCCTAATAACAACTTAAAATTTAACCATGACTGATAACCACTCCCCAGATACAGAGCAATATTCAGAAAATTCCACCGAAATAGATAAGCCAGAAGAAGCTTGTGGTGTTTTCGGGATTTATGCCCCAGAAGAAGATGTAACTAAACTTACTTATTTTGGCTTGTATGCTCTACAGCATCGAGGTCAAGAGTCAGCCGGAATAGCTACTTTTCAAGGCGATCAATTATACATACACAAAGGAATGGGGTTAGTATCTCAGGTCTTTAATGAGTCAATCTTACAACAGTTGCCTGGTAATATAGGGATTGGTCATACTCGTTATTCTACTACTGGGTCTAGTCGTATTATCAATGCTCAACCTGCCGTTGTTGATAGTCAGTTAGGTCCACTAGCTCTTGCACATAATGGTAATCTTGTCAATACAGCAGAATTAAGGGAAGAGTTAATCAAACGTGGCTGTGATTTTAAAACCACTACAGATTCAGAAATGATTGCATTGGCGATCGCCACAGAAGTTAAAATTGGTAAAAGTTGGCTAGAAGCTGCTATTAGTGCTTTTCATTTATGTCAGGGAGCTTTTAGTTTAACTATTGCTACTCCAGAAGGTTTAATGGGTGTCCGGGACCCTCATGGTGTACGACCTCTGGTGATTGGTACTTTAGAAGATATCAACCCGAAAAGATATGTCCTAGCTTCAGAAACTTGTGCATTAGATATTATTGGTGCAGAATATCTGCGAGATGTTGAACCTGGAGAGTTAGTTTGGATAACAGAAGAAGGTATGGCTTCTTTCCACTGGAATCAAAAACCCCAGAGGAAGCTATGTATTTTTGAAATGATTTATTTTGCCCGCCCCGATAGTATTATGGAAGGCAGTAGTCTATATAGCTACAGACTCAGAATTGGACGCCAATTAGCAAAAGAATCATTAGTAGACGCAGATATGGTAATAGGTGTTCCTGACTCTGGCATTCCAGCAGCGATCGGTTTTTCCCAACAATCAGGTATTCCTTATGCGGAAGGATTAATCAAAAATCGCTACGTTGGTCGTACCTTTATTCAACCGACTCAGCACATGAGGGAATCAGGTATTCGCATGAAACTTAACCCTCTCAAAGATGTGTTGGAAGGTAAGCGAGTAATTATGGTTGATGATTCCATTGTCCGGGGTAATACCAGTAAGAAAATTGTTAAAGCTTTACGAGATGCTGGCGCAACAGAAGTCCACATGAGAATTTCTTCCCCACCAGTGACTCATCCCTGTTTTTATGGAATTGACACAGATAACCAGAAACAATTAATAGGAGCCACAAAATCAGTGGCAGAAATTGCTGCACAAATAGGTGTTGACTCTCTAGCATATTTGAGTTGGGAGGGGATGTTGATATCAACAGAAGAAGACCCCAATACTTTTTGTTCTGCCTGTTTTACTGGCGACTATCCTATTCCTTTACCAGAAACATTAAAGCGTTCAAAGTTAATACTGGAAAATCCAGTTCAGGTTTAAATAGTATTATGTCTGGTTAATTAATGATAATCAAACTATTAGGTTCTAGGTATTATCTTGAGTATCTTTGACTCATTATCATGGAAAACCTCATTCTCAGAGTTTTCCTTATTTCCTTCATTTCCTGTTCTTAATTCTTGATAACTATTTAACCAGACATAATATAAAACTATAGAATAATATTTTGATAATTAATTACCAATAATCAATTTTTTCTGCTAAAGAAAGAACACACCTATTTTCAGATTATGGTGTGTTTTTTTATCAAAAGCAATATTTACTTGCTCATATTATCAATTCTTTTTTTATATTCATCCTGATTTTCTGTTTTAAATAAATCATCCATCAGCCAACCTAGTAAACCTATTTCATCATTATCATCTTTACCAAAAATTTTCAGGAAATACCTTAAGCTCTTATTGTCAAGATTATCATAAACTTCTTTTCTTACTTCACTATCAGAAATATTATCTTCTTTATTAGTCTCCTTTGCTTGCCTGATTAACTATTGAAATTTTTATCTATATTCTGTATTTATCATATTTTTTATCAATTTTCCTATGGCTTATAAACTTTAAGTTCAACCTTTATAATCAATACCTTGCTAAATTGTTTAAGACAACTTTTACAGTTTTATACTTTTTATAATTTATTAATTAGCTATGAAAGTAGTTGTAACATATTTGAAAGTGAAATGGTATAAAAACTATTACTTTGAAGAATTCCCAGATAAATTATCAATTATCCATGCGCTTTTTTTCTGTTGAATAATATAGAAGGCGTTAAACCGGATTGATTAATTATCAATTATCAATTATCCATTAGTAACTTTTGTTTGTCCCAAATATTTTTTAAGATAAGGGGAGAATACTTCATAAATTAATGTTAGTGGTTGACCATGATGCCAAAATAGATAATGTCGTCCCCAAAATGGTCCAGACTCACCAAAAGCTAACTCTAATTCTCTAGAATGACCATAATAAATTCCCTGGACATCTCGATACAATTCTGTCCGCAAACGAGCTAAACTTGCCCAAATTGGTAAAGACCGATTTTGCAAATACTCATCCACATGACTCGCTTCCCACCAAGATGTGGCATAAGCCAATCTTTGCCCAGAGGCTGTTCTTAGCCATACCTGTCGCCGTAACCTTGGGCCAGGTACAGCATGAATTAGATCGGGAGCATTGTCAAGATTCATGCCAATAGGGGACATATCAATTACATCAACTTCTGTTGGTTCAGTTGTCAATAGCTGTAAGTGACGAGTTGGAGACCCATCTCCCAGAAGTAATATTTGCCATGGGGGCGAAAGTTGGGAGTGGGGTAAACCTTGGCGAACGACTTCCTCTCCTCCTTGCCATAAGGGAGTTAAGGAATACCATGTTCTGGGCTGTGTTATTGGGTTTTTAGGTGAAATAGCAGTCATTTCAGTTATTAGTACCTCTGGTTTAAGCCTTATGCTTGAAATACTGAAGTTTATTCTTTTCATACCCTATCTAAGGGGAGGCTTCAGACCTTATCTTTTGGCCAATGCTCTTCTTTACAAAACTTAACTTCTTATTTTAATCATAGCGTTTCTACTGAATTCTTTCTAGTAGCATCACACTGTAGCAATCCTATTTTAGAGTTTGCTGAAAAAGTCTTATGAGTAAGGGGGAGAGAATAGGGACTTTTCCAATAGTTTGATTCTTAATTTTTCTGCATTTTCCCCTCATCAAAGGAGAAAAAATCCCTAGTTTTTAATCTTGATTTACTGATTTTATGACATTCCCGACCAGGAAATTCAGCACTTAAAACTATGAAAATTATCGGTTGATAGATTTATTCAGCAGATTATATTTAAGTTGTAATATTTTGGTGGTAGAGGCTATTCGTAAATCGCTTCTACAGGATTTAAGAGTAATACCAATTACCAAAAGTAATGCTATACTTCTACTTGACTTCAGAAGTAAAATAATCACCAAGATTTAAAGTCTGTTTTTGACAATTATTAATCGGTTAGTATGGGTTTTTCCTGATTTTAAACTCTCCCCCACCTCCCATACTTCTCACACTTACCCATCCAATCATATAAGCATTATTTTTGAGAAATGGTATAATAATTTAAAAAGTATTCAATTAAAAATTAACTGTTATAAAATTTTCATAACCAATGATAGGATTGCGATAAAATATGTAAGCATTTCCTGCGGAATGCGGAGCTAACAGCTATTAGCGGTCAGCTCTTCCGGAGGAAATGCTTACTAAAATATTAGTCATCATATTTTGTATTATTTGTCAAAGAAAATCAATTCCAGCATTTATGCAAAAATTATATTGATTTTGCAATGTTTGAGTATGATACAAGAGAAATAGAGAAGGTAATTTTAGGCAAGAAAAACAATGAATAAAAAACAAGAATCATCCTTGTGGAAATCAATGACTAACAAAGCTTCAGAAGTCAGAGAAAATATCGGCAAAGAAGTATCTAAAGCAAGCAAATCAATCAGTAATAAATCTTCAGAAACAGCTAAAAATAAAGCTTCAGAAATGGAACAATTTATTACTGAAAAAGCATCAAATGTTGGTAAATATTTTAGAGAAACTGCTAAAAAATCTACTTTAAAAAAACAGCAAACAGATTCGGAAGTATGGCAGGAAACAGAAAATAATTTAGAACAAGAAGAAATATATCATATCTTTGTTGGTTATCAGACTGCTAATCAGGGAGGTACTCAGAAAGTTACTCTTAAATCAGGTAAAAGTTATAACGTAAGAATTCGCCCCAATAGTACGGAAGGCTCAACTTTACGACTACAAAAATGTGGTTTACAAGGTAATGATGCTTTTCTAGTTTTACATACTTTTTATAATCCTGAATTAAACCTAGACCGCAGGATGAATAGTTTAGTAATTCGCGCATCAATTTATGAAAGAAGTAAAACTAGATGTTTAGAAGCTTATAACAGAATTAATTCTGGTTTACAGACTTATGATTTAGCAGCACTTAATTTATTGGATTTTCTTGTAGAAGCATCAAATATAGATTCACTTATTGGTTTACGCTACAGAATTGCCAGTGAAAATTCTCGGTGGGTTGGCATTGATAAAGGTTTAGAACAAGTTTTAGATTCTAGCAAATTAATGGAAGTTGAAAAGTATAATTTGAAAGCAACTTATCTATATATTAAATTTGCGGAACCTCTACCTAATTTTGATAAATTTAGACAGTTAGATGCAATTATTTTAAATTCATCCATCGCTCCAGAATTAAAAGATAAATATTTATTAGCAAGTGCAATTTCAATGACACTGAGAATAGATATGTTAATCGTAAATTTGATTTCTAGTAGTCCAGAAATAGATAATAGTAAGCATTGTAAATATTTATCTGTTTATCAAAAACTTAGGGAAGGTGCAACAGTAGATAATGGAATTATACAAAATTTAGACAGTGTAATTTTTGAAGCCGAAATTCCCAGGATTTGTAAAATCCTATATCAGCTTTTAAGAGATAGATATTTTGAATCAGAGTCAGAAATAAATCAAAATGATTTTCACACAGTTTTTAGCAAATTGAAGAAAGCAGAAAAATTTGTCAAACAGGCTGAAAATTCGGAAAAAATTACAAATAGGTTTGGTAATATTGCTATTCAAAAAGGGATGTTAATAGAGGAATTTGATGATGCTGTAATTAGTGGTGGTGTTGGGGTATTAGCAGGAGTAAAAGTATTGAACGGTGGAGAAGCTTTAATTGGAGCAGTAGGTTTAGTAGCGATCGCCTCGACTTTAGAAATGAGTATACAGGAAAAAATTAAATTAGGAATTACTGAGGAAGGTAATTTTTCTGGAGAGGTTGTTTATGGGGGAATTATGAATTCTATTAGTCAAGTTAGTTGGGTTATTGGTGATGGAGCAGAAAGAAAGTTGGAGCAGGAACTTGATATTTTTAAGATGTTTAAGGGTAATCAAAATAGAAAGCAAATTTTGCAAGAGTTGGAAACTAAGTTGTATAGTTAAAATCCATAATATTTGATTGATTAAATTATCCAATCTGAAAAAGTAATTGTTTTCGATATCTGCTGAAAGTTTCCATTGAGAAGTTTTGTACTCTACAGAACGAGTATGTTTTTTGAACTTAGGAAAACCTTTTTTTACCTTTAATCTTTTTTTGGCAGTTATCATAAAATATAGATATTGCAGACCAAGCTATTTCCACAGTAGATTGTCAAGGCAGTGAATTTAGTTTAGAAGCAAAACTAATTCTTAAGTTAATACTTTGCCATGTTTATTCAAATCATACTTATAGTCATTTTCAATCAGTAAGAATGAAACATTTTTTTAGCTGAAACCCTTTGACAGTAAGAAATTATTGTCTCAGCCTAAACTCAAATAACTATACTTATACCATTTCACTTTAAAGATGTCAGAAATAGTTTCAAAGTTATAATTTCAAATAATTCGTTGAAACTATTATAATGTCAAAGTTTTCTATCTATTAAATCTAAATTTCAACTTTTAAATTTTGACTTGTTCCTTCGGTTAAACGGTATGAAATTTTCATTTTCCATCCAATACCTTAAACATTTATTTTGGATAAACTGAGAAGTATTAAGAGCTTCATTTATTGCTTTGTATTGCTCTGGTTTAGCTTTAGCTTTAAACTCATAAATGATCATTTTGCTCAACCTAAAATATTTATATTTATACTTTCAACTATGGGATAAAATATTAAAATACATAACATCAAGTCGTCTATTTTAATCTTGGATAGTTTATGTATCTTCTGCGTTGAACCTGTTGGTTTTTATAACTATACTCAACCCAATATAGCGTTTCTCAAGCTTATGAGATACACCTATCTTTAATTTATTTTCTATTCCTGATTCCTGATTCCCTATTCCCTATTCCCTATTCCCTAAAAAAAACGAATTTTGTACCTCACGCTTCTTGGGAATTGCTACATCGGATAATACTATCAATAATTAAAAATGACTTTTTTATAATATGGGTTTGGTTACTAAACCCCGACAGTTTGGTTTGATAAATATAATAATTAAACTTACACGCTATAAGCGTAACTTTTCCCTTCTATTGTATTTAGACTTCGACTATTATATTCTGAGAAAACCAAACTAATTGAATTAATATGTCAGAACCGAGAAAGCCACTACATCCTGTTATTTCTTACAATCATATACTCTCTGAACTTTCTGTCAATCGTGAAGATCCATGTGAAGTTATTAGGGAATTAATCTCTAATTCTTATGATGCTAAAGCTTCTCAAATTCAAATATACCCACTTTTACAAGAAAAAGGATTTATATTTTTTGATAATGGTACTGGTTTAAGTGAAACAAAAGAAACTAATGGTATTACTCCTTATCGTGCGTTTTTCTCAATTGGAAAATCTACAAAAGTTGAAGGAGAATCTATTGGTTATAAATGTCAAGGTTCTAAACTTTGTTTTGCATCTAAAAAAATTACTATTATTACTAGATGTTCAGATGAACCTTCGTGGCGATATATATCAATAGATAATCCCCAAAAAAATATTAATGAGTCATTTGATATTTCTTCTCACTGTGATTATCGACCTTGGGATACTCTAAGTCAACTTTTTCTTAGACCAAAAAATCCAACAAAAAACATACTTAAAGAATTAAATCAAGATTTTTTTACTAATCATTTTAATTATCAAGGAACAATGATTATTATTGAAGGATTAGAAGTTCAAGACTTCTCAGATTTTTATTCTTCAAATGAATATGGAAAAAATGAATGGTCTTATTTGAAGAACTATATCCGCTTCAATACAAGACATGGCGACATGAGAATACTGAGACCTAGCTATACAGGTTTTCCTCAAAGGAGAGAAGTTTCATTTAGAGAAACTATTGGATACAACGACCAATGCCAACTTTTTTTATGGTCTATGATTAGATATAATAAATATGGATTACATGAAATTAAGCCAGGATATCCTTATTTAAAAAAACCTGATGCCACTGAAAAAATCAAAACTCCTGCTGAATTATCAAGTCTTTATAGTGGTAAATTTTCAGGCCGTTATTGTTCTACTTTTTTACATGACGAAATAACTTATTGTATTACTTTAGCAATAGATGGAAATAAAAGAGCATTAGAGAAATATCCAGAATTAGGTAGAAAAGGTTATAGCAAATCTGGAATTAAATTAGTAGATCAAAGAGGAACTTTCATTTCATCTGAAGGTGTAAAAATTTGCCCTTACAATAAAATTTTTGAGCATTCATCATTAGAAAAATATTCCATACTTGCAGATAAAAAAGCTCAATCTCATTATATTTTGATAATCAACGGTAGTTTTAGCGTAGTGACAAATAGAAATTCCTTGACTGATGATTCTAAACAAATTTTAAAAGACAATTCATTCCTAGAACATATAAAAAATTTTTTAGATGAAGCTCAAGATGAAGCTCAAGGAAAAGTTCCTGTTTTTCGCGAATTGATTGAAAGATTAAACAAGGAAAATGAAGAAACAAGATTAGCTGCGTATCGTCAAAAATTAGATAAACTTAAAAAAGGTATTCAATATAGAACAAGATTTAAAGTTAATAATATAGAACAATTAAAAGATAAATGGATTGTAGGACCAAAAGAAGGAGAAGAACATTGGGTTGGAGCATTATATACCATGTTTTCTCATCTAGTTACTGTTGACTCACCTTATGCAAAATTATGGGTACGCCCAATAACTTTTCGTGGTTTTGGTATCGATAGTATAGCTCTTCCTTTAGAAGAAAATACTTTCAAATATACAGCTTACAAAGGACTAGAATATAAATACAATTTTTCCGAAGCTGATGAATATAATCATCCTTTTACTGTAACTAATTTTATAGTTTGTTGGGATATGCCTATCCCAAAAGAGGGAGAACAAATTAAGGATGCTTATGAATATTTTGGTTATGTATCTTTAACAGAAGAATTAGATGATATTGGTTATGAAATTGTTGAGATTCAAAGTCAAACAGGTAAACCTCACTATGAAAATATTAAAGTAATTAGCTTATACAAATTACTAAAAAAAACTTTTGATTGTCAATTTATTACTCCACCTCAACCTAAATAAGTATCTTCTAATATGTAGAGCTATAGTTTTTTTGTGTAGAGGAGTTGTTAGTATTTCCTAGAAAGTAGACCTGCTTAAGGTCGCTATTCTCTAATTCCAGGGATTAAAATAATTTATTTCTATGGAATTCTTAACTGGGAAGACTGTGTTATTATTGAGTTGTTCAAAATCTATAGGTAGATAAGCCCACCTAAGCAAAACATCTCTTTGTATTTTGCCTAGTTGAAGAGTAAATAAACTATAGCGCTATAGTTTCTCTGCCAAATATTTTCTGATTATTTGACCTCTCAAAAATTATCAGCATCCTCCTACCCAAGCAAAACATCTTTAAGACAATTTAATTTCTCAAACCCAACAGTAAATAAACTATAGCGCTATAGTTTCTCTGCCAAATATTCTATGATTAATAGAATATAAAAATTAGAAGGAATTACTATCTTGATTTTCCTTTGATTTATGGATAAACCCACTTAAGTCAAACATCTCCAAGTATTTTGCCTAGTTGAACATTAAATAAACTATAGCGCTATAGTTTCTCTGCCAAATAATTTCTGATTATTTGACCATTCAGAAATTATCAGTATCACCTGAAGGTAACTCAATAGATATCCTTGTATTTTTTTTCCTTAATTACTCATCATTTCTAGGACTATAGTTTCTCTGGCAAAGTTATAGATGTCAAAATAGTAATATAATTTTGATATTATATTTGTGAAATTACTATTTCGAGTATCCTCTCAGTCTTAGGAAATATAACCACCTCAGCAAAACACCTCCTTGTATTTTGTTCCCTTGAACAGTAAATAAACTATAGCGCTATAGTTTCTGTGCCAAATAATTTCTGATTATTTGACCATTCAAAAATTATCAGTATCACCTGAAGGTAACTCAATAGATATCCTTGTATTTTCCTCCCTTAATTACTAATAATCTCTAGGACTATAGTTTCTCTGGCAAAGTTATAGATGTAAAAATAGTAATAGAATATCACAATTATATTTATGAAATTACTATTTCAATCATCCTCTGAGTCTTAGGAAATATACCCACACAAGTCAAACATCTCCAAGTATTTTGTTCCCTTGAACAGTAAATAAACTATAGCGCTATAGTTTCTGTGCCAAATAATTTCTGATTATTTGACCATTCAAAAATTATCAGTATCACCTGAAGGTAACTCAATAGATATCCTTGTATTTTCCTCCCTTAATTACTAATAATCTCTAGGACTATAGTTTCTCTGGCAAAGTTATAGATGTAAAAATAGTAATAGAATATCACAATTATATTTATGAAATTAGTATTTCGAGCATCCTCTGAGTCTTAGGAAATATACCCACCCAAGTCAAACAGTACCTTGTATTTTGTTCCCTTGAACAGTAAATAAACTATAGCGCTATAGTTTTCCCTCTCCATATCTCACCTTAATCCCGGCGACAACAAAATATATATAATAGTAGTTAGTCCTGCTTGCTGTAGAATAAACCTCTTCAGGACTATCCAACCAATCCATAGTAAAAATTGTAATTATTTATCAAAATTTGATTGAGGAAATTACTATTTTGACCTTCTTTTCTATTTAGCGATCGCCCCTCCACAAAAAGGAACCACACACTCAAACATTTCTAGCCACTTTACCCTACCAAAACACTACATAAACTATAGCGCTATAGTTTTTACTCTCCATATCTCACCTTAATCCCGGCGACAACAAAATATATATAATAGTAGTTAGTCCTGCTTGCTGTAGAATAAACCTCTTCAGGACTATCCAACCAATCCATAGTAAAAATTGTAATTATTTATCAAAATTTGATTGAGGAAATTACTATTTTGACCTTCTTTTCTATTTAGCGATCGCCCCTCCACAAAAAGGAACCACACACTCAAACATTTCTAGCCACTTTACCCTACCAAAACACTACATAAACTATAGCGCTATACTTTCCACTCTCCACATCTACTATTAATTCTTTAGTCCAAAAAAGATAAAATCAGAGGTTATGACTTTAACCCCTGACTAATCTATTATGCGGATGGCGAGACTCGAACTCGCAAGGCAAAGCCACACGCACCTCAAGCGTGCGCGTATACCAATTCCGCCACACCCGCTCTAGTTAGCATTATGTCAACTAAACTTCTATAAAATATTAGAATTTTAGCTAACAATATACAATAATAACATAAAATTCTGGAATGTCTACAATAAATTTTCTCAAATCTTTGTTGATATAGCAGTCCTCTTTAATCATAGTAAGAATGTAGGGGTGAATAGCCAGCCATTCACCCGTACTAGCTTCTGACCCAAAAATAAGGTCAATAGCCTTCCCTTTCCCAGGGATGAAAAAAATAAACTTTGGTATTTCAACCCTCTGACTTTAACCAGAGATACTGATAACTGATAACTGATAACTGATAACTGATATGCGGTTCTCTAAAATCCTAATAGCCAACCGAGGCGAAATAGCCCTACGCATTCTCCGCACCTGCGAAGAAATGGGCTTATCTACCATAGCCGTCCATTCAACCATAGACCGCCACGCCCTCCATGTACAAATGGCAGACGAAGCAGTTTGTATTGGTGAACCTACCAGCAGCAAAAGCTACCTCAATATCCCCAACATTATCTCCGCTGCCTTAACTCGTGATGCATCTGCCATCCATCCAGGTTATGGCTTTCTGGCTGAAAATGCCCGATTTGCAGAAATCTGTGCTGACCACGACATTGCTTTTATTGGCCCATCACCAGAAGGAATGCGGGCAATGGGGGACAAATCTACAGCCAAAGAAACCATGCAAAAAGCCGGAGTTCCTACAGTTCCTGGAAGTGACGGTATTTTAACAGATGAAAAAGAAGTAGTAGCGATCGCCGAAAAAATCGGCTTTCCTCTAATGATTAAAGCTACTGCTGGAGGTGGGGGACGAGGTATGAGACTGGTTCGCCAAGCTGAGGAACTGACAAAATTATTTCAAGCTGCCCAAGGAGAAGCAGAAGCAGCTTTTGGCAACCCTGGAGTTTACATAGAGAAATTCATTGAACGCCCCCGTCACATTGAATTTCAAATCTTAGCTGATAGTTACGGAAATGTAATTCACCTAGGAGAAAGAGACTGTTCAATTCAGCGTCGCCATCAAAAGCTACTCGAAGAAGCTCCAAGTCCAGCATTAAATCCTAAACTTCGGCAAAAAATGGGCGAAGCAGCGGTTAAGGCAGCCAAGTCTATCAACTATATTGGTGCTGGTACGGTGGAATTTCTCCTGGACCAGTCTGGTCAATTCTACTTTATGGAGATGAATACCAGGATTCAAGTAGAACATCCAGTCACAGAAGTAATTACAGGACTTGATTTAATTGCCGAACAAATTAAAATTGCCCAAGGAGAGAAATTACCACTAAATCAAAAACAGATAAACTTTAATGGTCATGCCATAGAATGTCGGATTAACGCCGAAGACCCAGACCACAATTTTCGTCCCAATCCAGGTCGTATTAGTGGATATCTACCACCAGGAGGGCCTGGAGTCAGGATGGACTCTCATGTTTATACAGATTACGAGATTCCACCCTATTATGATTCCTTGATTGGTAAATTAATAGTCTGGGGACACGACCGTCCTACTGCTATTCAGAGAATGAAACGTGCTTTGAGAGAATGTGCTGTTACAGGAGTTCCGACTACTATAGGTTTTCATCAAAGAATTCTAGAGACACCAGAATTTATTGGTGGGGAAGTCTATACTAACTTTGTTGAAAATATGATGAACAAAGAAGCAAAATAATCCTAAGATAATCGGTAATAAGTTTGCTTTAATAAGGGATTCAAAAATTTAGGTATTCTTGTCTTTATGATCAACTTAAAAGTTGAAAAAAACTTGAATATAGCTATCCTTAGAGATTATTGGCAAAGGAAATATAAAAAGGAGATAGGGAACATTTCATTAATTGATAATTGATAATAGATAATTGATAATTACCTCTGGTTAAAACCGCTACGGAATTGAAGATAAGGAAATTCAAGATCACTTTTTTCTCTTGAAATCGAAGGCTTTATACCTTGATTTTTCGGTAATAAGAAAGAATAAATTAAGACAATTATTTATCACTTAAAAATCTAGGAATAGTATGTACCTTTCCTCCTCTGGATATTTACCAAAAAGTAAAGGTTTAAAGCCTCTCACTCACCGTGGAGAAGCAAGAAAAAATTTTCCTTCTATTCAATGCTATTCCTTTTAGGGAGAGGTAATTATCAATTATCCATTATTGAACAGATTTTAACCTTTTGAAGTCTTACCTCTTTTAGATTTTAGTTACTCTAAGCTATTTTAATATTTGTTTGAGAAACAGTCTCTTAGAGATTATTGGCAAAGGAAATATAAAAAG
The DNA here is from genome assembly GCF_050016015.1 of Dapis hubbardiae BLCC-M172. Lineage (NCBI taxonomy): Bacteria > Bacillati > Cyanobacteriota > Cyanophyceae > Oscillatoriales > Microcoleaceae > Dapis > Dapis hubbardiae. The sequence continues at coordinate 7,773 of NZ_JBNHEQ010000100.1, read as the reverse complement.
GAGATAGGGAACAGTTCATTAATTGATAATTGATAATGGATAATTGATAATTACCTCTGGTTAAAACCGCTACGGAATTGAAGATAAGGAAATTCAAGATCACTTTTTTCTCTTGAAATCGAAGGCTTTATACCTTGATTTTTCGGTAATAAGAAAGAATAAATTAAGACAATTATTTATCACTTAAAAATCTAGGAATATATGTACTGAAAACCTCTCTATATTTTAACACTTACCTACTTATCGCTTTGAGCTTTTAGTCACTATTTGGTGCCTTAAATGCTTATTTGAAAAACTGTCTCTTACAGCGCTTACCGTTGTTATGATGTACAAAATTTTAGGTTTGAGGGAACAGGGAACAGGTATGGAGGGAATAGGGAATACAAAAGAATAAAAACACCTGTACCTCATAGCTTCGGAAACTTCTGTATGTTTAAGATAACTACCTTTTATAATCTCTGATTTTGCTAATAACTTTACCGAAAAATTAAGGTATCAAGCCTCTCCATTCATAGAGAAACAAAGAAAAAAAATCCTTTTAGCTAATCCTCTTCTTTATAAGAAGAGGTAATTAATCTAATAATTATTAATCGTTTAATTTTAGCTACAGCATCATTGTTAATAAACCTTGCTGTCCTAAAAGCATCTCTCGCAGTAAGCTGAAAATACCCACCCAAATAATAGGGCTAATATCTACCCCACCCAGAGGAGGCACAATTTTTCTTGTGGGAGCTAAGAATGGTTCTGTAGGCCAAAAAATCAAATTAAATGGAAATTGATTGATATTTACCTGGGGATACCATGTCAGAACAATTCGGAAAATAAATAAGAAAGTCATTAACCCCAGGGAAATGCCTAGAGTCCAATTAACTAATGTCAGATAGTCCATTATAAAGCCAGTTAATTTTTAACTTTTGTCAAGAAGATCGTTATTCATTGTATTGCAAATTATTAAGCCAGACTCATATAGCTTACGATTTACTAACTCAAATAAGAAACCGAGTTTATTGCCCTAATTAGGGCTTGCTGATTAAATATAAAAGCATTGACAGATATTGGTTTGAGCAATTTTCGTTCTGGAAAAAGTACCAGCTTTTTGCTTGATCAAGCGGAAAAAGTCAGCATTTTGGGTAGATTATGGCAGAAAAATCACTCTTACTATTCTTCCTCCTGTCTCCTCTATAATTCAAACTTCTCCTGACTTCCCCTCCACCGGAGGGGTTAGGGGTGGGTTGACTCCTGACTCCTGGCTCCTAACCTCGCCCATAAGAGTTTTTCAGCAAACCCTAATTATTGTTTCAAATCACTAAATTTCCTTGAGCAACTTGGTTTTAACGATTTTAGCTTTGTCGGTCTACTACGATTTTCATAGCAACGAAATTATAGAAATAGCAAATTAAGCTGTTATGGATTTAAACTACATATTTTTTTTGTGTCTAGTTAGGGTTTGGTGATTAAATATAAAAGCTTTGACAGATAAAGTTTTTAGCATTTTTAGGTCTGGAAAAAGTACGAACTTTTAGGTCAAAAAGGTTTAAAATTTTAGCATTTTTTGCTCAATATGAAAAATCACTCTTATAGCGCTACCCATTAAGGTTAGGACATTTTAAATCCTGTTAGCAGAGCTTTTCCCTATACGAAAAACCCTTTGACCGTCTACTGTTTCCTGTTCCCTCTCTTCGTGCGCGTTCCCTTGCGTCTTACGCCGACGCGGGGTCGCACCGCTGTTCCCTGTTCCCTATTCCCTATTCCCTAGGGCTATACTATTCTTCCGACTATCTACTTGCTCATTCCCCATTTCCCCTGACTCCTGACTCCTAGCACTACTAAAAGACTTTTTCAGCAACCCCTAGTTAATATAGTCATTTCACTTTAGATTCAGACAAAGCTTCCTTGCTATGAAGGAGTTTCAGACGAAAAAAGTCTTATTTTTAAGTTAAACTACAATAAGACAACCATTCTGACTTCTGACTTCTGAATTCTGACTTCTAAGCTACTTGCAGATATTAGGCAAAAAATTTGACTAAATAGATTAATATTAAAAATTAAAGGAAATCAATTTTTGTAACAAAGGGTAATAATTTATGACTCCTTCTTTATCAAACTTCTTCTTCAGTCTATTAGCAGGAACTTTAATTGTAGTGATTCCGGCTACAATTTTTCTGATATTCGTCAGCCAAACCGACAAAGTTACTCGTTCCTAGACTCTAGATATTTTTCTTTATGGCTCAAAGGTTGATTAAAACTATTGCAGAGGACTTTCTTCCATAAAATTAACCTGACCTTTATTTTAAACCTCAGCTAAAGTAAAAGGGAGACAGCGATAAAATTGTCCAACCCCTACAAACTGAGGTTTTTCTTTGTTAAATTGAGAATGTATGATCGGACAAAGACAAATATTAAGTGAAATTTATATATATAAATAGCTTAAAGCCTTAAGACCAGGCTAGGGTCAAGATTATTAACCCAAATAGCTAACTTGTGACTGATTAGGAGAATTATAATGGTAAATTTAGGATTTGGATTTCAGACTCTCATGGGAGTAATTCTGGCCTTAGCTGGAGCTGGCCTCTACTTTCTCCGTACATGGCGTCCGAAGCTAGCAAGAGATCACGATATTTTCTTTGCAGCAATTGGTTTACTATCTGGAGGTATTCTAGTATTTCAGGGTTGGAGACTAGACCCAATTTTAGCTTTTGGTCAGTTCTTATTAACTGGTTCTACTATATTCTTTGCAGCAGAAGCCATAAGTCTGAGGGGAGTTACAACTAAGCAAGCTAGAGAACGCACACCTGTTGTAGATGAAGAAAGGTCAGTCAGTCCTGTTTATAGCTATGCAGAAACAGAGTTTGATGAACTAGAGCCTTATGAAGAATATCCTGGTAAACGTCGCATCAGAGGATCTGAAGATTATCGTTCTTCTAGAGCAGATTATTATGAAGATGACTACCGCCGTCGTCCTCCTAGCCGTAGAAGCAATAGCAATTATGATAGACCAGGAGAACCAAAACCAAAATTACGCAAGCGTAGTAGTCGTCCAGAAGATTATTCAAGGTCATCTGAAGGTTGGGAAACTTCTGTAGATCCAGAAAATAGGCGACCTCGTTCTCGTAGTCGGGAGAACTTTGGTGATACAAATGGTCAGGAAAATAGACCACCTCGTTATATTAGTCGAGATAGCTGGGAAAGTGCAACTGATGAAGAAATATCCCGTGGCGGTAGTAGTCGATCTACTCCCATAGCAAATTATTCAGAAGAAAGACCTCCTAGAACTAGGAAAAGTCGTCCTCCAGAAGGATTATCTTCTGGTAGAGAAGTGACACCTACAGATTATGTAGAGTATACTCCGATGGACTCTGCTGATAATGATATTGATGGTTCTACAAACTCTTAATACCAGTAGGAATGAGGCGCGGATAATTATTTTTACTGATATTTAATGGCGAAAGTTAAAGATGAAAATTCATATTTTCCTCATTCCTTATATTTTTTCTGTAGCTGAATCTCATTTTATTCATTAATTGGCGTTGGTGAATGATTGTATGATTTTTAAGAGTTAGGAGTTAGGAGTTAGGAGTCAGGAGTTAAAACAGCTTTTTCCTTACTATCAATCTTACGACCATAAGAATTTCATACCTTATTTCACCAATGCCTATTAATTTATAATGGATAATTACCGAATAATTAATAATTAAATAATTCGGGTTAAAAGACGACCATTTTAAGGAAAAAAAAAGAAATTTTTTTCCTTCTTAGTTAATTCTCTCACTTTGAGGGAGAGGTAATTATTGATTGTTTCCGCTGTCCCCGACATAAAAATTGTTAATTGCTGAACTATTTAACAATAGATAATGGATAGTGAATAATGGATAATTATATTATCTGAACGAGTTATACCAATTACCAAAAGTAATGCTATACTTATGCTTGACTTCTGAAGTCAAATAACTACTAAGATTCAAAGTCTGTTTTTAGCAATTATTAGTCGTTTAGTATAAGTTTTTCCTACTTTTAACCTCTCCCTACCTCCCAGACTTCCCACAGTTAACCAGCCAATTATATATAGCATTCTTTTTGAGAAATGGTATTAGATAGGAATAGGGAGATAAAATCAGATATTTAAAAAACTCTTTCATTATCAATTATCCATTGGTCAATGATTTAACTGTAAGAACTAAACTGTAAAAAATTAAAATACTTTACTCCTGCTGATTATTAGTTAGTGAAAATCTAGGTTAATATGAATGCTCATTGATGATAGGAATTAAAATAAGCAACTACATAGGCAAAGATGACTTGAGTCTCCTAGCTAATAATATGCTTAAAAAGTATCTTTGAAGTGTAAAAAAAATATATGGTTGTTAGCAATTTTGAGTCGGTCATTTAAGTTATCAGTTATCATTATCTCCTGGAATTAAGGATGCTAAAAATACTGAAGTTGATTTTTTCATCCCCTTAAAAGAGGCTGCTTGAGACCTGATTTTTCAAGATTTATAATTATACTAAATTGAAAAAAACTTGACTATATATCCGAGCAAGAATAAGAATTTAGTAGATATAATGTAGATTGACTTGGTTACTATACTTAGGTTTTGTCAGTAATGGTTTACTAAAGCATAAATTTATTGAAGCCAGGTGAAATAAGAATTTTCCTGCCGAATGCAGAGCTAACAGTTAAGTTGATGAATCAGCTATTAACAGACAATCTCCAACATTTTCTCTGTTATATTTGAAATGTAGCTGAGTTATTTAGGTCTATATATAGATTATGATTTAGTTAAAGCTAACAAAAAAAGAAAAATTACAGAGCAACCCAGGATAATTAAATATAAAAGAAAAAAGGTAATGGCTACAGTTAGTTATCCAGTGGTAGCCATGAAAAATCAAAGGAAATTCAATTCAAGTAAGATGAGGCAATACTTTTCATTAATGGATAATGGATAATTACCTCTGGTTAAAACCGTTACGGAATTGAATATAAGGAAATACCCTAGCACTTTTTTTTCCCTTGTAGAGCGACAGCCCGCGGCGCAGCCAAGGGGAGGCTTTTAACCTAAATTATTTAATTAATAATTACCTCTCCTTAAAATAAGAGACTGTTTGTAAAAGGAATATTAAATCCAGGCGTAGGGTGGGGAGGGTGAGGCGACTATAAACATCAATCGTAACCAAAATTTAACTTTTAGCGGTAACCCACCGAACATTAAGCTCTCTGGCTGTCTTAATCTTTAGTTTACAAACACTCTCTAAGAGGATTGACCAAAATGATTTTTTTGATTTTTTCTCCTTAAAAGGAGAGGCTTTAGACCTTAATTATTCGGTAAGAATACCTTCTGCATCCATAAGCATTGTAATTCCTATTTTGCAGATCGCTGAAACTCTTGATATTTGATTATCAATTCGTAAATCCTAACTTATTGAGACAAAATAATTATTTTAAGATAGATTAATAAGTAGTTTAGAGCAGCAATAAAGTTCCATATAACTTGAAGAAAAATTGTATTAATCACTAATACCAGGCGTGATAAATTTTTGCTACAAATATTTACTGCTGCTTAGGAGTTAGGTAGAGGAGATGTCGAATTGGCGATCTAAAGTCACGATGAATATAATCTAACCATTTTTTCTTTTTCTTTTAAGTCTTTATTTTTACTCAAAGAGAGATTAAAATAAACTTCTTTGATAGTTCAAGCTTATTTGTAATATTATTTTGTCACCCTTGGTATAACTAAATAATTAGTTATCTAAATTAGATTCCACAAGCAACAATGAATGTCAAACTTTTGCAAAAAGCTACATCAGGAATATTAGTAGTAGGAATAGGAGTAGTTGTAAATTTAACTAACTTTTCTGCCGTTAATGCTCAAATAAGATCAGATACAACCATAAAAATTCGGCACAAAAACCAAACAGAATCAATACTTGCTCTTAGTATAGAAGAACAAACTAATATTCGTGTTTATCAACGAGCAAATCAAGCCGTAGTCTCCATAGATACAGATAAAACAAACGGTAGCGGTACAATTATATCTCCCGATGGAATGGTATTAACTAATGCTCATGTTGTATCCCAAGGTGGTATAGTACAAATGACTTTAGCAGATGGAAGAAAAGTTAAAGCAGATGTCATAGGCTTTGGTGAAAAAGGTTTAGACTTAGCAGTTCTAAAAATTAGAGGAGAAACAAACCTTCCCACCATTAGAATAGCTCGTCCTGGTTATACAAAAGTAGGTCAGCGAGCTTTTGCCATAGGCAATCCTTTTGGTAGATTTCAAGGTACTCTTACTGTAGGAATAGTTAGTCGTATAGATCAAGAAAGAGGTTTGATCCAAACAGATGCAGCTATTAATCCAGGAAACTCTGGGGGACCATTATTGAATAGTGCTGGAGAACTTATAGGTGTAAATACCGCTATATTTACTCGTGGTCAATTAGGAGGTAACATTGGTATTGGCTTTGCCATATCTATAGATAGAGTCCCAGAGTTTCTCCAAGCAGTTCGAGAAGGACGAGCACCTTTAGTAGCTCAACAACAAACTGCGATGTTTGATGAAGAGCTTGCTAAACAATTAGACCTTAATGCTTTAATAGAAGTAAAAGGAAATTTAGATAGACAATCTAATGTACTACCTGTAGATAATAGTTACTATGACCTTTATGCTTTTGAAGGTAAAGCAGGTCAAAAAATTTCTATTGATATGAGCAGCAACCAAATAGATTCCTACTTAATTTTATTAAACTCAAAGGATCAAGAATTGGCTCAAGATGATGATAGCGGAGGAGAGAAAAATGCCAGAATTATAATTACATTACCAGAGGATGGAACCTATAAGTTATTAGCAAATTCTTATGAAGCAGGAGAGTCAGGAGAGTATGAGTTGAAAATTGAGGCAATTTCACCTCGAATTAGACCTTTCTTTGAACGAGAAAGGAGCAACTATTATAGATAAATAGTCTAAAATTTTCTCTAGTATTGATTTATCGGAAGAGAATATAAAATCAAAAAAAATAGAGTGGAAATTTAGAAGTAAACCCAAAAGTAATAGATAAAAATGTTAGAAATAGCTGATAAAAACTAATAAAAAAACAGTTAATAAACTCAAGAATAACCATTGGTTGGGAAATCAAAAGAAAAATGATTGTGCCGAAACGGTCTAATAACAATGACCAGAAAATTTGCCATAGGTTAGATTTTATATATGGATTGTATATATATACATATTTATATTTAAACCCTGCCCTTAAAGAGGATATCTTTGTGGCTTCAATTATTGGTATTGAATAACTTCTATTCTTTTGAATGTTATTTTTTCTAGCTTCTATCTAATAGTATAGCAATATTTCTAATAATTGCTATAAATCCTGACTAAAATCTACCCTAAACTTTTTTAGTTAATAATTATTTGTGATTATTTCCCACTATGCTAGTAGGCTAGTTGGAGAATTTAAGTAATATATTTGAGGTGATTAATGCGTCAAGCAAGATTTTGGGCGATCGCTCCTTTTAGTCTACTAACTATTCTGGGAAAACCTTTACTTTCCCCTCTAGTTCCACCCGATCAGGTGGTTGTAAATTCTAGCTCTATAAATGAAATCCTAACTAAGTCGGAAATTTTAGTCCAGGATACTTCATCTTCAGAGGAGAGTCCATCACCAGAAATTACACCCATTCCAGAAGTAACCCCACTGCCAGAAACTACTCCCACTTCAGAGGAAACTCCATCACCAGAAATTACACCCATTCCAGAAGTAACCCCACTGCCAGAAACTACT